>QCKS01000007.1 GCA_003215175.1 Acidimicrobiales bacterium AG-410-I20 | reverse complement strand
CAAGAGATCGAATTTAACTCAGAGGTCTCTATTTACGTAGCGTCACCTGTTGTGCAACTCGGTGGGGAACTAGTCATCTCGTTAAAAGGTAAAAGAAAACTTAACGCACACATTGAAAACAACTGTTGCGAGTGGAGCTAGGGGGAATTGAACCCCCGACCTCTTCCATGCCATGGAAGCGCTCTTCCAACTGAGCTATAGCCCCGCAGAACCACAAAGGGTATCAGCGCTTATCAATCTCTAAACATGAACCCAGTAAGTTATTTGCAATAACAGCGTAAGTGCCCATGTAATACCTTCCAGTTCGCTAGCCTCTTTGTGATGTCTAATGTGTACAACCCACAAGAAATAGAGTCACGTTGGCAACAACGTTGGCTCGAAGAGGGAACTTACGAGGTGGACAACGACGATCCACGCCCCCCTTACTATGTGCTGTCCATGTACCCATATCCAAGCGGACCAGCACACATGGGACATGTCCGCAACTACACCATGGGAGACCTTCTCGTTCGCTATCGCACAATGCAGGGCGACGGCGTTCTATCACCTATCGGATTCGATTCTTTCGGATTACCGGCGGAAAACGCAGCGATAAAAACAGGAACACATCCACGCGAACACACAGATAAAAACATCGAAGCTCTATCTGCATCTCTTCGCCGTATTGGTGCAGCATATGACTGGCGACGAGTGGTACGTAGTCATGACCCGGAATACATGAAATGGACACAATGGATTTTTCTCAAATTCTATGAAGCTGGACTTGTATACCGAGGAGAAGCACCCGTTAATTGGTGTTCCGGATGTCAAACAGTTCTAGCTAACGAACAAGTGCTTCCTGATGGGACTTGTGAACGTTCCGGCGATCTAGTGGAACAACGAAACATGGAGCAATGGTTTTACCGAATCACTGCCTACGCACAAGAACTTTTAGATGACATGGAAACTGTTGACTGGCCAAACAAAGTCAAAGTAATGCAAAACAATTGGATTGGCCGCTCAGAAGGGGTTGAATTCGGTTTACCAATAGCTGACGAAAACGGGCAACCTCGTAATGACGCTGAACCACTATCTGTATTTACGACACGTCCAGATACCGGCTTTGGTATGACATTTGCTGTTCTTTCACCAGAACATCCTCGAGTCGATGAACTGACCACAGACGAAAACAGAGAATCGGTGCAAGAATTCTGTAAATCAGTTGCAGAACTTTCCGACATTGACCGCCTTTCCACCGAAGGCACTTTAGACAAACGCGGTATCGCCACTGGCGGGAAAGTAATTAATCCTTTCACTGGCAAAGCAATCCCCGTTTTCTTAGCAGACTATGTGCTCATGACTTATGGAACAGGCGCCATTATGGCGGTACCTGGACAAGATCAAAGAGACTGGGACTTCGCTAAAGCACACAATTGTGAAATTCTACGCACTGTAGAACCACCAGAAGACTTCGATGGAGAAGCCTTTGTTGATGACGGACCAGCGATCAACAGTGAATTCCTTAACGGCATGTACGTTGCTGAAGCAAAAGAAAAAGCAACGCAATGGATTCAAGAGCAACAACTAGGACACGCAAAAGTTAATTATCGACTACGCGACTGGCTTTTGTCCCGCCAACGTTACTGGGGGTGTCCAATACCAATTGTTTATTGCGAGAACTGTGGAGAACAACCGGTACCAGTAGAAGAGTTGCCGGTAAACCTTCCCGATGATGTTGAGTTCATGCCAACTGGAAGATCGCCACTTACCACCCACGAAGATTTCTTAACTGCCATCTGCCCAAATTGTGGGGGAGAAGCAAGACGGGAAACAGACACTATGGACACGTTTGTTGACTCGTCTTGGTACTTTCTCCGCTTCGCAGATTCAAACAACAAACAAAATCCATTCGACATAGAAGCTATTGAACGATGGTTGCCAGTCGATCAATACATCGGCGGAGTAGAACACGCCATCCTTCACCTGATGTACGCACGTTTTTTCACAAAAGCATTAGCTGATCTTGGAGTAGCACCCAAAAATCTTCGAGAACCATTCAGCCGTCTCTTCACACAAGGCATGATCCGTCTTGGCGGAACAAAAATGTCTAAATCAAAAGGAAACCTTGTCGCTCCAGAAGAAATTTTGGATTATCAAGGAGCCGATGCATTAAGGCTTGCTCACCTGCAAGTCAAACCTCCACAAGAAGATGTTGACTGGGAAGATCTCGGAATAGATGGATGCTCTAAGTTCATTGGTCGTATTTGGCGCCTTGCTCTATCAACTAAAGACCTTCCAGGAGAACGCCGAGAAGGAACCCCTTCAACCGCAGATTTAGAAATTGAAAAAGCAACCCATCGCCTAATAGATCGAATCACCAACGAGTATGACCGCTGGTCATACAACACCGCGATCGCTGGATTCATGGAATTCACCAACACTCTTTACCGATGGATCCAATCAGAAGAAGGCGCACATGGCCCAATATTAGAAGAAGCGGTAGATGCTCTTCTCCTAGTCATGGCTCCAGCTGCTCCACATGTTTGCGCAGAATTATGGGAACGACGAAATGGAGGGCATATCCATTTAGAAAAATGGCCAGTAGCCGATCCTGAAAAATTGAAAGAAGAAACCGTCACAATGATTGTCCAAATAAATGGAAAAGTTAAAGATCGACTTGAGGTTTCCGCTGACATACAAGAAGGGGAAGCTGAAACTCTCGCCTTACAATCATCAAAAATAGTTTCTGAACTCGGCGGCAATCAACCGAAGAAAGTTATTGTACGAGCACCCAAATTAGTTAATTTCGTAATCTAGAAACTACTGATCACGCAAGAAACGCTCTAACTCTTCAGCTAAATCATCACCCGAAGGAAGTTGGATCCGACTGTCATGCAAATTGTCGTAAGCCTCTTCTAACTTCTCCAACATAGTTACATGTTCAGGGTTCTGAACAATCAAATCATCTAAACGTGATCGCGTCGCTAAGGACTTCTCGACTAACGAACCTAAACCTATGTCGATTCCAGTCAGTTGAGTGAAGCCTTCAAGAAGTGCCATTGTGGCTGGAGGAAACCCTGATGCAGAAAGATAATGAGGAACCTGAGCCCAAATACCAATCGCTTGAATACCTGCCGCGGCTGAAGCCACTTCAATGCTGGCCTGAATTCCAGCAGGTATCTCCAAAGAAGCAGTAACAAAATCAAGTTTCTCAATAAGCTCAGGAGTACTTGCAGTGCAGGCAAGCCGTGTAGAACGAGTGTGAGGAACTGCGGCCGGATAGGAACCAAGACCTACAACAAGTCCCACATGTAAATCTAAGGCCAGCTTTACCACTGACTGAGCAAAATGCTTCCATTCATGATCAGGTTCCGGTCCATGCAAAAGTAAGAGAGGCCGTTGGTTGTCTTGTTCGAGGAGATGCAACTCTATTGTGGGCCAATCCAGCCGTTGAACCACCCCATCAACAAGCCTCATAGTGGGTCGACGAGCACGATGATCTAGCAAACGATCGGTATTGAATCGTGCGACTAGCTTCATTTCAGAAACTTTTCTGATTTGCTGAATGGCTGAACGAGTCACTCCAGCTGCTTCCACCCATCCATCAAGTGCAAGAACTAAAACAGGGGATTCTAAATCTAGATCCTCCAAGAGTTCAAATATTTCAGGTTCTGAAGTGCTCATCCCATACCACTTATTGTTTCTGCTGCTAAATCTGCAAGAACAATGACTCTATTACCAAACGCATCAATAGCGGCGTCATCTATTTGCCCCATCACTCCCGCAGCGTAACGGGTGTAAACGCCTTCAACGATGCACGCCATCCTCCAGAAATTAAAAGCGACATAGAAATCTAAATGATCTAAATTTCGGTCACTGTATTCACTGTAGATTTGACGAATTTCTTCTGCATTGGGAAAACCCTCAGTGGTGCTAGCTAATTCTGAAGATCCATCCACTTGAGAAGAAATGGATGAAATCATTCCGGCCAAGTCCGCTAAAGCATCACCTAGAGTGCAGAGTTCCCAATCAAGAACAGCAGCAACGGGGCCGTCAACACTCATCATGCAGTTATCTAGCCGGTAATCCCCGTGAACAATGCTGACTCCTTGCTGTTCAGGAACACGGGCAGCCAAGAGTTCATGTACTTCTAAGATTTGAGGAATCTCGCGAGTGGTTCCATCAACAAATTGTTTACGCCAGCGTTTCAATTGACGTTCTATGTAGCCCTCACGTCGAGCTAAATCACCGAGACCGACCGCGTCTACATCCACAGCATGAATGCCTGCCAAAGTTTTAACTAGGGAATGGCCCATTTTTTTACGAGTATCAACCGACAAATTTTCAGCTTCCTCACGCGTGCGCAAAATAACTCCAGGAACAAAATCCATAACATAAAACGGAGCATCATTCACTTCAGAGTCTTCACACAAACCAACAATCCCGGGTACTGGAACGCCACTATCGGCAAGAGCGCTAATGATCCTATGTTCACGCGACATGTCATGAGCGGTGGCTAACACATGACCTAAAGGGGGACGCCTTAACACCCATTTTTGGGAAGATTCATCATTTACGACATAGGTCAAGTTTGAGTGCCCGCCAGCAATCGGAGTAAAAGAAAGACTGCCTGTCACACCACCGGCATTTTCATCAAACCAGTGCTGAAGATTAGAAGCATTAATGCCAGAAATATCAGTCATAGAATCAAAGGTAGTGCAGAGAACAACACAACTCCCTACCCTGATGACAACAAACGCTTTTTAAAGGAGAGCAATGGACGTAACCGATGCAACATTTGAAGCCGAAGTCATTAACCGTTCGGCAGAAACCCCTGTCGTTGTTGATCTTTGGGCTCCATGGTGCGGGCCATGTAAACAATTAGGGCCAATACTTGAAAAGGTAATTGGGGAAACTCAAGGGAAAGTAGTACTAGCGAAAGTAAACGTTGACGAAAATCCAGGCATCGCTCAAGCTTTTCAAGCACAATCAATTCCAGCAGTGCACGCCATCGTTGATGGAAGACCTGTGGATTCATTTATCGGTGCACAGGGTGAAGAGGCGGTACGAGAATTTGTCAGCAAACTCTGCGGTGAAGAAATACAAGAACCAGTAGATCCACGAATAGCAGCAGGGGACGAGAATTCGCTTCGAGCACTCCTTAGCGAAGAGTCGGACAATCTAGAAGGTGTATTAGCTCTGGCGTCTCTTTTGATTGAACGAGACCAGGAAGGGGACCGAGAAGAAGCTCTGCAATTATTAGAACGAGTCCCTCAGAACCCTGAAGTCCGACACTTGGCAGCATTAGCAAGAGCTGAAGTGGTGGAAGACGTTAACGCCAGATTAGAGGAACTACTTTTACAGGCGAAAGAAGATGATGAAGCAAGGCAAGCCTTCGTTGATCTTCTTGAAGTAATAGGCCCTGATAGCCCGCAAGCTACAGAATGGCGTCGCAAACTAGCTTCGATACTTTACTGACCTAATTTCATGCTTCTTCAACTCGGCAAAGAGAACACCTTTGATATAACGCATCGAGCATTAGTCATGGGGATCCTCAACCGAACACCAGACTCCTTTTACGATCGCGGAAAATACTGGTCTTTTGACGACTTCCTTCGACTAGCAGAAGACCACGTAAATAAGGGCGCAGATTTTCTCGATGTCGGTGGCGTTAAAGCAGGGCCAGGACCAGAAGTAACCGAAGCAGAAGAATTAGAACGCACAATACCTGGAGTTGAAGCTTTAGCAGCAAGATTTGATTTACCAATATCAATAGACACATGGAGAGGCTCAGTCGCAGCAGCAGCTTTTGACGCAGGTGCATGCATCGGAAACGACATCAGCGGATTCTCCGACCCAACATTTTTAAAAGCCTGTGTGGATCATGAAGCATCGGTAGTAGCGACGCATGTACGAATTGGCCCACGAATACCAGATCCAAACCCAATCTATAAAAAACCTTAAGAAAGAGGTAAAAGATTTTCTGTTAATGCGAGCAAACTGGGCACTTCAAGCAGGAATACCCAAAGAACGTATCATGATTGATGCTGGACTGGACCTTGGTAAAACCCCTGCTATGTCAGCAGAGCTACTCCGAAACTCAGACGACCTTTCTACACTCGGTTACCCAGTTTTTCTGTCTGCATCAAACAAAGGTTTTCTTGGAGAGTTAAGCGGAGCGGATATCAACAGTCGCAGAGAATCCTCTCTCGCGGCACATGCGTTAGGCATACTCCTTGGTTGCAGAATTTTAAGAGCGCACGATGTCCAAGGTTCGCGTAAGATCTCAGATGTGATGTCAGCAATTCTTGAACAGAGATCTGGAGAATAAATTTGTGAGTATTGAGAAAGTCATACTCGTAGCTGGCGATGATTCGCTATTGATAGCAGAAACAGTTAGTTCCTGTATAGATAAAGCCATCGGAAACCAAGACCGCTCTTTAGTACTCGAAGAATTAGATGAAAATAACTATCGAGCTGAAAAAAGTTCAGAATTCTCCGTAGGGCTACTTGTTGATGCGGCCCAAACACCCCCGTTCCTAACAGAGAGTCGCGTAGTGGTGGGCCGACACATCGGGCGCTTTGGCACGAAAGAACAAATTGAACCACTTCTTAAATATTTGAACTCCCCATTACCAACGACCACACTCATTCTGGTGTGGGAGAAAGGTGTTGAACCAGCACAACAACGACTCCCTTCCCTGCCGAAGTCACTAGCGGAAGCTATTGAAGGTGCAGGGGGAAGAATCATCTCATCAACAGTCGGGAGAGGAAAAGAAGCAGATCAGTGGCTTGAAAAAAGACTTAATTCCTCCGATATCGAAATTGACAGAAAGGCGCAAGCAGCAATTATTAATCAACTCGGACAAGACCGAACACGTGCAATTGCTTTATTGGCGCTACTAGAAACAGTGTTTGGTCCAGGAGCACAATTAACCATCAACGATGTGACTCCTTATTTAGGGGAAGAAGGAGACGTCGCACCATGGGATCTAACAGACGCAATAGACCGAGGAAACACCGTAAAAGCCCTAGAAAGTCTTCGCCGTCTACAGGGAGCGGGCGGACGGCACCCACTGGCAATACTCAGCATGCTCCACAGTCATTACGGACAGTTACTGAAGTTGGATGGTTTGGAAATAACTAGTGAGAAGCAGGTAAGTGACACATTGGGAGTAAAAGGTTTCCCTGCCAAAAAAATACTTCAACGAAGCCAACGCTTTCCATCAGAAAGTATAAAAAGAGGGATATCTCTAGTAGCCGCAGCAGATCTTGATCTCAAAGGAAAGACAGCATGGCCCGCTGAATTAGTTACAGAGGTATTAGTAGCCCGATTGTGTTCTCTACCTAAAAGGTAGAAAGGTTAGTTATTTAACTCGTTAAAACGCTTCTGAAGTCGGGACTTTTTGCGAGCAGCATTATTGGGGTGAATTACTCGCTTAGCCGCAGCAGTGTCAATACGTTTCATAGCCGCTGATAACGCCTCTTGACTGGAGTCGTCGGACTCCAAAACAGCCTTTGTGCGAGTACGCAATTCGGAACGCACCATACGGTTACGTTCGCGCTGCTTCTCCGTTTGTCGGTTACGTTTTATTTGACTCTTTATATTGGCCACTAGGTACACCCTTAAAGAATAGAATTAAAAAATGAAGCCTATTCCTAAGTCGAAATAGACAGAGCAATACTAGCGTCTAACTGAAGAAATCCGGTATATCGTGAACTTTAATCTCAAAGGCACCAATTTAAATTTGGTCTCAACTAGGTAAATACTCATGGATTTATCACGAATTCGAAACACGTCCATCATTGCTCACATAGATCATGGAAAATCAACTCTTGCTGACCGCATGCTTGAACTCTGTGGGGCGGTAGACCCAAGAGAAATGCGCGCCCAATATTTGGATTCGATGGATTTAGAGCGCGAACGAGGAATCACCATCAAATTACAAAGCGTAAGACTTGATTGGAAAAACGAAATCGTTAACTTGATCGATACGCCCGGACATGTTGATTTCGGATATGAAGTAAGCCGATCTTTAGCAGCTTGCGAAGGAGTGATTCTTGTAGTTGACGCAGCACAAGGAATAGAAGCTCAAACACTTGCAAATTGTTACTTAGCTTTAGAAAATGACCTAGAAATTGTCGCAGCGCTAAATAAGATAGATCTTCCTGCAGCTGAGCCAGAAAGATACGCAGAAGAAATTGAATCGGTCTTAGGGATCCCCGCAGAAGAGATACATCTCATTAGTGCAAAAACAGGAGAAGGAGTACCTGAACTGTTGGACGCAGTAGTTGAAAAAACCCCGCACCCGAGTGGAGACTCAGAAGCCCCCCTCCAAGCACTGGTCTATGACAGTCATTTTGATCAATACCGAGGAGTTGTCTCGTCAATACGAGTAGTTAATGGAACAATCACAAAAAACGATCGCATACGTTTCATGCAAGCGAACACAGTCCATGATGTAGACGAAATTGGAGTCCGCCGGCCGGACCTAACGCCTGTTGACCAACTCGGACCAGGAGAAGTCGGGTATCTCTTAGCTGGAGTAAAAAACGTTGGTGAGGCTCGTTCAGGTGAAACCATAACCAGCAATAAAAAATCTGCTGAAGAACCACTATCTGGGTACAGAGAACCTCAACCGATGGTTTACAGCGGTTTGTATCCGATAGATGGGGACGAATTCAATGATCTAAGAGACGCTCTTGAGAAGCTCCGACTTAATGACTCGAGTTTCACCTATCAGCCTGAAACTTCAGGAGCGCTTGGGTTTGGCTTTAGATGCGGATTTTTAGGCCTCCTCCATATGGAAATAGTTCGAGAACGCTTAGAAAGAGAGTTCAATCTAAGTCTTATTACGACAGCGCCATCAGTTGAGTATCAAATAGAAAAAACAAACGGAGAGGTCATAGAAGTAGATAACCCTTGTGATCTTCCCGCAGCAACAGAAATCAACACCATAAAGGAACCTTGGTTAGCGGCGAAAATTATTACACCTTCTGACTACACCGGAGCCCTGATGGAACTCTGTCAAGAGCGGAGAGGGGAGCTTCATTCAATGACCTACCTTTCGCCAGAACGTGTTGAATTAAGTTATTTCTTACCATTGGCAGAAGTAGTGATGGATTTTTTTGACCAAATGAAGAGCCGAACACAAGGATACGCAAGTTTGGATTACGAGCCGAATGGTTACAAAGCATCTGACTTGGTGCGCGTAGACATTCTCCTGCACGGAGAACCAGTAGATGCTTTCTCCACAGTTGTCCATAGGGCAACATCGGAAGCCTACGGGCGAAGAATGACAGCTAAATTGAAAGAACTAATTCCTCGACAGCAATTTGAAGTGCCTATTCAGGCAGCAATAGGTGGAAGGATCATTGCACGGGAGACTGTTCGAGCTTTTCGTAAAGACGTAACTGCCAAACTTTATGGCGGGGACATAACGAGAAAAAGAAAACTGCTCGAGAAACAAAAAGCAGGTAAGCGCCGTATGAAATCAATTGGACGAGTAGATATACCTCAAGAGGCTTTTGTTTCCGCTTTACGACTTGATGAATAGGACTTTAAATAATTCAATCTCTACAGAAAAGAAAGAACAAGGTAGTCTTTTGTCATGCTTGAAGAACGTAAGGCAGCGATCCTTAGCGCTGTTGTAGAAGAATACATAGAAACAGAAACTCCTGTTGGGTCGTCCCATATTGCGAAAGCCCCTGGAGTGCAGGTGTCTTCTGCAACAGTGCGAAATGAATTAGTGCAGTTAGAAGAACAGGGCTATCTTTTCCAGCCGCACACATCGGCGGGGCGTATACCAACAGATAAGGCCTACCGATTCTTCGTAGATCAAATAGAAACTCCAGATTCGCTAACGCCGGTAGAGGGGTCAAGAATTTCAGAGTTCTTCGCACGTTCATATAACGAATTAGAAGAAATGCTTAGAGATACAAGCACGCTGTTGGCAAACCTAACAGGAAGCGCATCCGTGGTTGTGGCTCCAGACAGAGATCATCACGAAATTAGATCGGTTCAGTTAGTCGGGCTCGGTGGCAGAATTGCCATGCTTGTTTTGGTAACGGCCAATGGTGAAGTAGAAAAGCACGTCATTGAATTAGTGCGTGAAATGCCTGAATCTACTCTCGCAATAGCCAACGCTCACTTATCTGCCTCGCTAATAGGGAGAAAGTCTTCTGACTCATTTGGCTCTCTTGTTACTGGAGACTCTGAAGTGGATGAAGTCATTTCTTCTGCTTTTGCGTCCCTATCAGATAAAACAGAGATTCTTAAACGAGCATATGTTGGCGGCACCTCACAAGTCGCCGCAGCTTTTGAAGAAGTAGAACGGGTTCAACAAGTACTATCTGTTCTGGAAAGGCAGTTCGTAGTGGTAAGCCTCATGAGGGATGTTATTGATCGGGGACTGTCAGTTGCTATCGGTTCCGAAACCGGAGTTGCACCCTTATCAGAATGTTCTTTGGTGGTCGCCCCATACGAAGTTGAAGGGGAAAGTTCAGGATCAATTGCGGTGCTTGGCCCCACACGTATGAATTATTCACGAGCTTTAGCAACCGTTGCAGTGGTAGGAAGACAACTAGGGAATCGCCTGACAAAAGGTTGATGTCAAATGCCGCAAGACCTATACGAGACACTTGGGTTAACTTCTGATGCCACTCCTGATGAAATAAAACGCGCTTATAGAAAACTTGCCCGGCAATATCATCCAGATACCAATCCTGATGATCCGGAAGCCGCTGAACGTTTCAAAGAGATTGCTTCTGCCTATGAAATCCTTTCCGATCCAAATCGAAAAGCACGGTACGATCAATTCGGCGAAGCTGGCTCTTCTTCAGGCATGCCGGGCCCGTTTGGTGATTTCACAGATCTTTTTTCCTCATTTTTTGGCGGCACTCAACGAACAGCATCAACGGGACCTAATGTTGAACGCGGTGAGGATTTAGAAGTAGAACTTACGCTCGATTTTGAAGAAGCAATATTTGGAACTGAAACCGAAGTGACTGTGCGTACCGCAGTGGCATGTGAACCTTGTGAAGCGACTGGAGCGGCAGTAGGAACCAAACCAGTTTCTTGCAGTAGATGTGACGGAATAGGGCAGATACGCGAAATGCGTAGATCCATACTTGGTCAAATGCTAACGCAGACAATTTGCCCGAATTGCAATGGCTCAGGATTAGAAATTCCTAATCCTTGCAAAGAATGCAACGGTGAGGGCCGAGAAATAAAGAACATCTCAATACCTATAGAGGTGCAAGCGGGGGTCGCAGACGGAAATACTCTCCGGCTTTCGGATAGAGGAGCTATCGGGAGAAGAGGCGGTTATTACGGCGATCTATATATTCATCTTCAAGTAGAGGAGCATCCCATAATTGAACGTCAAGGCGACCACTTGTTACATCGGCTTCATATTCCCATGACACAAGCAGCTCTTGGTGTTGACTTAGAATACGAAACTCTCGACAGTAGAGAAAAGATCTCTGTGCAGCCAGGAACTCAATCAGGTCACGTATTCCGTTTGAAGGGAAAAGGCGTTCCACGCCTCAACGGTCGAGGTAGGGGGGACTTTGTTGTTGAGATAATTGTTGATACCCCTACAGACCTTACTCCTGAACAAGAAGATATTCTTCGTGAATATGCGGAGAAGAGAAACGAAGGGGTGAGTTCTAACCAGAAGCGAACGTGGGGCCGACGATAATCAAATAAACGCTTAGCGTGATTACTTCAACTAAGGAACATGAGAAGAGAAGTAAAAAAAAATAGCCTCTGAACTGGACTTATTTGAAGAAAAACGAAGAATTGTCAGCACAACCTAAATCCGGTAGGATCACAAACATGACCACTTTATGTGTGGTCTTTTTAATGACCAGCCTTCAACCTCAGGAGACCTATATCGATGGAAGACGAACTTGATGCCTTGTACCGTCGACGAGTAGGTGAACGTATAAGAGTTATTAGAAGGCAGCAACGGCTTTCATTGCATGACGTAGAAGATCGATCGGAGTCTGAGTTTAAAGCCTCTGTTCTAGGAGCGTATGAAAGAGGGGAGCGCGCTATATCAGTTCCCCGGTTACAACGATTAGCTCGCTTTTACGGTGTCCCAGTAGATCAACTACTACCAGCAGAGGCCGAAAGTGAATCCGGAACTTCGAATCAGAAAAATACGGGATGGGTACCAGGTCAAAAAATTGTTATTGACCTCACTAAATTGACCGAAGTAGAAGGCCCCGAAGCAGAAATGATCGAACGTTATTTGACAATCATTCAGGTCAAACGCCAAGATTTCAACGGACGAGTTCTGACGATACGCGGAGATGATTTACAAGCACTCGCAGCAATCTTAGGAACAGATGTAGATGCAGCAGCTCCTCGACTAGAAGAACTCGGGCTTCTGTATCGACCGGACGCTGCTTAAAACGGGTCTCGTTACCTGATATTCTTTCACTGTTATGGGAATTTTGTCGCGTGCTCTTCGAAGTGGAGAAGGTAAGAAAATAAAAGCCCTTGAATCTTTGATTCCTGATATCAACGCGCTTGAATCCGAGATGACCGGCTTATCTGATCAGCAACTCCAATCAAAGACAGGGGAGTTCAAACAACGCCTAGACCAAGGCGAAGATTTAGACGATCAGTTAGTTGAATCCTTTGCAGTGGTACGAGAAGCAGCATGGCGTGTAATCGGCCAGCGCCATTATGACGTCCAACTCATGGGTGGAGTTGCCCTTCATCTCGGTTGGGTCGCTGAGATGAGAACCGGAGAAGGAAAAACTTTAGTCTCAACTCTCCCAGCTTATTTAAATGGGCTAACTGGGAAGGGCGTTCACCTTTGCACAGTAAATGATTATTTAGCTACACGTGACGCGGAATGGATGGGCCAAATTCACCGTTGGCTAGGACTAGAGGTAGGGCTAGTTGTTCCCGAGGTACGTGAACCAGCAGAGAAACGCAGAGCCTATGAAGCAGATATAACTTATGGCACAAACAATGAACTGGGATTTGATTATCTTCGTGACAATATGGCGTTGTCGATTAATTCGAAAGCGCAACGGGGTCACGCCTTTTGCATCGTAGATGAGGTCGATTCAATTCTGATTGATGAAGCACGAACACCATTAATTATTAGCGGTCGCCTTAGCGAAGCAGCTTCTCTATATAAACGATTTGCAACCGTTGTTAAAGGGTTAAAACGCGATGTTCATTACGATTTTGATGAAGAAAAACGAATAGTCGCACCGACTGAAGAAGGCGTGCACTCTGTCGAAAAAGCACTGGGGGTCACTAATCTTTACGATGAAGTTTCAGCGAATCTGGTACATCAATTACAGGCAGCGCTACGAGCAAAAGAGTTATACCAACGTGATCGCGACTACATCATCGTCGACGGCGAAGTAAGGATCGTAGATGAATTTACCGGCCGCGTACTAGAAGGGCGAAGATGGTCGGAAGGTATCCATCAAGCAGTTGAAGCTAAAGAAGGAGTAGCGATAAAAGAAGAAAACCAAACGCTTGCGACCATCACTCTTCAAAACTATTTCCGCCTCTATGAGAAACTCGCGGGAATGACAGGAACTGCTGAAACAGAAGCCGCTGAGTTAGCAGGAATCTATGGACTCCAAGTCGTATCAATTCCAACCAACCGCCCAATCGGTCGCGCAGATTCAGAAGACTTTATTTATAAGACGGAAGAAGGAAAGTTCTCGGCACTCATCGAAGATATTTCAACTCGACAAGCAGAAGGACAACCTGTGCTCGTGGGAACGGTCTCGGTCGATAAATCAGAAAAACTTTCACGAGAGTTAGAAAAGCGTGGGATAAAACATGAAGTCTTAAACGCTAAACAACATTTTCGTGAAGCAGAGGTCATAGAACAAGCAGGTAGACCTGGAGCCGTCACTGTGGCAACCAACATGGCAGGTCGAGGAGTCGACATTCTCTTAGGGGGTAATCCTGAGAATTTAGCCAAGCGCCAAGTTCAATCTGAAGGAATTGATCCGAATTCTGCATCGGGACTAAAAAAAGTAGAAACACTGACAAAAAAGTTTGAAGTTGAATGCGATGAGGAAGGTAAAAAAGTTAGAGAGGCGGGCGGCCTCTACGTTCTTGGAACAGAACGACATGAATCACGCCGAATAGACAATCAGTTACGCGGTAGAAGTGGAAGGCAGGGAGATCCAGGAGCGAGCAGGTTCTATCTCTCACTAGATGACGACTTGATGCGCTTATTTGCTGGGGACGCCATGCGCGGAGTTATGGACCGTGCGTTACCAGAAGACGTACCAATCGAATCAAAAATGGTTTCAAAAGCTATTGAAAGAGCGCAAACAACTGTCGAGCAGAAGAACGCCGAAGCTCGAAAAAATATATTGAAGTATGACGAAGTGATGAATGAACAACGGAAAGTTATTTATCAAAAACGCGATCGTATTTTGAACGGTGCAAATCTTCGTGAAGAAGTTATTGAAGAAATTGAACTAGCTGCAGAGCGAGAAGTCTTCACTCATTGCGAATCAGAACATCCTGAAGAATGGGATGCCGCTAGCCTCCGTACCGCTATAGAAAGTTTCTGGCCGATCTCCCTAGACGAAGAGTCGATGGTCAACGTAGGAACGAAAATAGACCTAATAGATGCACTCATTGAAGATGCATTGAAGGTATTAGAAGCGAGAGAATTGGAACTTGGCCTGGAAACATTTCGCGAAGTCGAACGCCAGGTGATGCTACGCATCATTGACCAACGTTGGAGAGAGCATCTTTATGAAATGGACCACCTTCGTGAAGGAATTCATTTACGAGCAATGGGTCAACGTGATCCTGCCACTGAATGGCAACGAGAAGGATTCGAGATGTTTGGTCACCTCACAAAACTCATAGGTGAAGATTTCCTGAGGTATGTAATGCGCATTCAGGTAGCAGTCGCAGAAGACTCTCCAGCTCCATCCGATGTGGTCACAAGCGGACCAGAAGGTCCAGTGCTTGGAGCTGCTGCTGTTGCAGCAGCAGCAGGAGCACCAACCCAAGTTAAAGAAGCAACACCAGTCCCTAAAACTCAGAAAATAAACGATGAGTGGGAATCCACTCCACGAAACGCACCGTGCCCCTGTGACTCAGGACGCAAATTCAAGCATTGCCATGGCCGGTAACCCTAATTTGAATTATGGAAGATATTAACGAAGAGGTAAAAAACCTACGGATACGGCTAGAGGAAGCTACTCGCTATCTTCGTATATCTGAACTAGTCAAACAGCGAGAAGGCCTAGAGGAAGAAATGGCGGACCCAGGCTTATGGGATGACCAGAATCGAGGAAAAGAAGTCCAAAGAAAACTTTCTGAGACTATCGAAGATCTGGAATTTCATGAATTCTTGAAATCCGGAATCGAAGATTTAGAAACCCTTCTTGAACTTGTAGACGAAGAAGGTGGAGAATCTTTACAAGGAGAAATTGAATCTGGACTGGAAAAAATTAGTGGCAAATTCGACGAGCTAGAGATTAGGTCTTTATTTTCAGGAAAATACGACGAGAGCGACGCTGTCTGCCATATTCAATCCGGAGCTGGAGGCACAGACGCTCAAGACTGGGCTGAAATGCTAGTTCGAATGTACTCACGCTGGGCCGAACGCCGTGGATTCAGCATCGAAATGGATTCCATTTCAGAAGGAACAGAAGCAGGAATCTCATCGGCAGAATTCATTATCCGTGGTCGCCACGCTTTTGGATTACTGCAGGGCGAACGAGGAGTGCATCGACTCGTTCGAATTTCTCCATTCAATAAAGAAGCCAAACGACACACCGCTTTCGCTTCTTTGTATGTTGTTCCCTTTTTTGACAAAGTGACTGATGAAATTGTCATTGATGAGAATGACTTACGTATAGACACCTATCGGGCGTCGGGAGCTGGTGGTCAACATATAAACGTCACAGACTCTGCTGTACGTATTACTCATATACCGACAGGAACAGTAACGTCTTGCCAAAACGAAAGAAGTCAACATCAAAATAAAGAACGGGCAATGCAAATACTTGCAGCCAAATTGCTTGATCTAGAACATCAAAAAAGGCAAGAAGAACTCGCAGAATTAGGTGGGGAGCAACGACAAGTAGATTTTGGAAGTCAAATCCGCTCCTATGTGCTTCAGCCCTATCAGATGGTCAAAGATCTTCGCACAGAACACGAAGTAGGAAATGTTGACTCTGTTTTAGACGGGGATTTAGATGGCTTTATGGAAACCTATTTACGTTGGTTAAAAGAAAAAGAAACCTAATTTTAAATTCGCGCCACACTCAGAGTACAACTCTCTGGTACTGTCCTACTTGAGTAAAAAATTCAATAACCCTTGGAAGTATCGATGATTCGACTAGAAAACGTGACAAAAGTATACAAAGGTGATGTCACTGCTCTCAGAGGCGTCAATCTAGAAATCCAAAGAGGAGAATTTGTATTTCTAGTTGGTCAATCAGGGTCAGGTAAGTCAACTTTCATACGTTTATTGAACCGTGAAGAAGTTGCCGATTCAGGAAAGATACTGCTGGCTGGAAAAGACCTAGGCTCTTTACGGTCATGGAGCGTTCCTGCTCTGAGAAGAAATATCGGATGTATATTTCAGGACTACAAATTACTGGAGAAAAAAACAGTCGCAGAGAATGTGGCATTTGCTCTAGAGGTTATAGGCCAGCCACGACCGGTGATCAGAAAACAAGTTCCTGCCATCCTAGATCTGGTTGGACTAAGCCAAAAAGCTGGTCGCTTTCCAGATGAATTATCAGGTGGAGAGCAACAACGGGTTTCAATAGCAAGAGCTTTTGCAAATCGACCAACAGTCATGCTTGCTGATGAGCCCACTGGAAATCTTGATCCAGCAACTTCCGTAGGGATTATGAAGTTATTGGACCTAATTAACCGTCGCGGAACCACCGTAGTTATGGCCACACACGATCGAAGCATCGTTAATTCAATGCAGAGAAGAGTGATAGAACTTGACCGCGGAGTAGTGGTACGGGATGACTCCCACGGTATATACGACGAACCAAACGGCGCATACGAATGATAGGTATCTGAAATATGTATCGAATTTGGTATTACTTCCGCGAAACTTTTGCAAGCATCTGGAGAAACTTAAGCCTTACTTTGGCAGCAATCTTCACAGTAGCTATTTCATTAGCTCTCGTGGGGAGCTCTCTCCTAGTGAGAGAAGGTGCAGAGAGAGCCACAGCACAGTTCCAAGAAGGAGTCGAGTTCATCGTTTTCATGAATGCAGATGCCTCAATTGACCAAGACGGAGCAATTAGAGAAGTGCTTGATAATAGTCCTGCGATCAAAGACTACGCTTATGTAAACCAAGAACAGGCTTACGAAGAATTCAGTACGTTGTTCTCCGACAAGCCCGATCTTGTCAACAGTGTGTCACCTGCTGTGATGCCTCCTTCTTATCGGATTGTGCCTACTGATCCTTCCGCTGCGAATGTCACAGAACTAGCTCGTCAGTTTGCTAATCAACCGGGAGTAAAAGAAGTAGCGACCGCAACCGAAGCGATTCGTCAAATAGACGATTTCTCCACCCGCGTAAGTCAGGCTCTTTTAGTCGCAGCAGTTGTACTTGTAGTGGTATCGGCACTTCTTATTCTCAACACTGTTTTCACGGCGATAGGAGCGCGCCGGCAAGAAATTGAAGTAATGAAACTTGTTGGTGCTACAAATTGGTTTATTCGGATTCCTTTCATGTTGGAGGGGACTATCCACGGGCTTATCGGCGCTGGGTTAGCTATTCCCGCACTTTTTGTAGTTGATAATAAAGTCTTAGCTTTCTTCCAGGAGTCAGATGCCGTTCCTTTGTTTAGGGGATTTGCTGTTCCGAGCGGATTTGTATGGGATACCAGTATTTGGCTCCTCCTAATTGGAGGCGCAGTAGGAATGATTGGATCTGCGATAGCGGTAACTCGTTACTTGGATGTCTGATCTGTGGACCCTTTAACTGAGTCTGAAGAAGGTTGGGTTCCAATCGTTTCGGCAGATATTCCTCCTGGAACGTTAGTAGAAGCAGTATTTGAATCTGAAGAATTGGTTGTTTGGAGGTCAGCGGATGGAACTCCTTGCATTATGGAAGCCAGATGTCCACATCAGTGGTCGCATTTAGGCGGCGAAGGAGTTGTGGAAGGAGAAGAGTTAGTATGTCTTACACATTGTTGGCGGTTTTCGCTAAATGGAGAAGGTTGGAAAGAGGGCATGACTGGCCGACGTGACCGAAAAGGCGATATTGAAGTTTGGCCTTGCAAGGAAGAGTCAGACTGGATATGGACACAAAGGAGAGGAAATGACTGAGAACTTAGATCCTAAGTTAATCGGTAAATACACCATGGCGACATGGAGTTACAAGCAAGGCGAGATGATTGCGTTGATGATTCATCTTGGGCACAGACTTGGACTGTATAAAGCGATGGATGGGGCTGGCCTTGTCACCCCAGAAGACTTAGCAAATTTGACTGGACTGCATCAGAGATGGTTAAAAGAGTGGCTAAGAAGTCAGGCTGCTGCACAACTGATTAAATCTCAAGATGGCGAGACATTTTTATTTGAACCCGAAGCTGCAGAGATCTTGGCTAGAGAAGATTCACCCAAATTTTCTGCAGGAGCGTTTGCTGTAGTAAGACCCAGCGAAGTGGTAGATGGTATTGCTGATTCTTTCCGAACAGGATTAGGGCTAAATTATGATGGTTTGGGTTCTGAATCAGCACAACACGTAGAGGGAATGTTGGGACCGATGACAAAGGCCTTGCTTCTGCCCACAATAATTCCCAATCTTTCTGGTGTAACAGAAAAGCTTGAGAACGGTGCTCGTGTCGTAGATGTCGGCTGTGGTGGAGGGATGGTGATTGATATGCTTTCTGAGGCTTTCCCTGCTTCGACTTATGTTGGGTATGACCCATCTGAAAGAGCTATTGAATTAGCTTCAAAGCGACTAAGCGGCAGAGATAATGTTGAACTTCAATTAGCTGGGGGAGAAGAACTCCCAGATTCTGGTGACATCGATTTGGTCATTACTTTTGATTGTTTGCATGATATGCCGCGTCCAGATTTAGCTATGAAAGCGATTAGAGGGGCAATCAAAGACGATGGAACATGGCTTATAAAGGATATAAAGTCAAGTTCTAATTGGGAAGATAATTTAAAGAATCCGATGCTTGCAATGATGTATGCAACTTCTGTTGGCTCTTGTCTACAGTCAGCTATGTCAGAACCAGAAGCTTTTGGATTGGGAACTCTAGGTTTAAATCCTGATGTGGCAGAGCAAATGACAAGCGATGCAGGTTTCACTCGTTTTACCATGCATGATTTTCAAGACCCAACGAATCTATATTATGAGGTTCGACCTTGAACAATTTCTAACTTATGACTGAAACAGGGGATACGGAAGATCAGAACCCATCTTCTGACGACTCTTCGGAAGAGGAAAGGCAAGGAGAAGATTTTCGGGATTTAGGAACGGAAGTTCCTGAAAATCGCCGACGTCTGCGTTCGACTTTCTTTAAGTTCTCGGCTGAACAAAAAGGAAATTTCGACTCTTTTAAAGTTGAGTCGGGTGGGCAATGGACGGAAAGTGAAGCAGATCGAAGAATTAGGGAATTCTTAATCCGGCTAGCAGGTGATAGAGATCTGATTCATGACTCTGATCCAGTTGAATTAGCTCGTAAAAATGACCTTCTCCTCTTATTTGGGCCGGAAGAAGAAAAGCTATTCGCCAAACTTGCAGTGAGATTCCCTTCCGAAACTCTTCAGCGCTGGACAGAATTGCTTGGTGGTGGAGATTCTTCAAATTCGTTTGGTCCGCGCTCGCGAGCTGAACGTCAAGACGAAAAAGCAGTAGCTGCATCGATAAAGAAAGCCTTTCGGAGACGAACACTTACATTTGCAACTGTTGTAGCTATAGCGATATTCGGAACCTTGTTCTTTCGTCAACTAGCTAATCAGGGTATTGTCGGTGATTCAAATCAGGCTTTACGCTTCGCCTCTCAATTAAACGAGTCTGAATTAGGTGGAGTAGCTATTGATTTTGGTCCACCAATTTTAGAACCAGAGTTAACTACTGAACTGAACTTATTGGTCGCTCTCCAAGAAGGAGAAGGGCCTGAAGAAGAACGGGTACGTCAGGTGGTACCCAGCGATTTATTAATTATCAAACCCAATGAGGTAAGTGCAACTGTCTTTGGGTATGGCGGCACGGGTCAAGTGGCAATGATAGGGCCTGAAGGATGGCTCGAAGAAGCTTGTATTCGTGCATCAGTGACTGACAGTCGTTTCCGACCCTTTGATGTGGTTGTTTTTGACTCAACTGGAGACTCTTGTTCAGATCAGATTCTTGGACGCAATGTTTCTGCCACTTGCTTAGGTGAACAAATGTTAATGATTCCCTTGTACATACCACAGGGAGAAGTCAAACATTCAGAAGGTGGAACAGGATGGGCAGAAATGATACGTATCGGATATGAGATGGAAGCTTCGGGATGGGAAACACTTGCCGTCAGAGGGACGATCACTGTTGACTCCCAGCAAAATCAAGTGGAAATACCAGTCTTCAGTGGAGAGGTAGGCGAGGAAATCACCATAGATTTCAACAATTCGAACTCCACGACCTGTATTTTGTCGAACCGCTAACGCCTCGCTGAACTATCTACTAATTCCGGCTACGGTATTAGAGTGTCAAATCTTCCTAAAGAAAAGGCGTCTAGGGCCATTGATTGGACTGGAGAGCATGTAGTCACAACTGTTCATTCTGCGCGAAGACGCTACGACATGGCGCTTTTACGTTTTCAAGCCAGATTGGAAAGCACACAAGCAGACCGTTTCTTCCCCTGGCTAGTTACTCTTGTTTTGTGGGTAGTGTTAGCTCTTTTAGCAGTAGCACGCAGCAAAGATCTAGGACTCAACAGCACTCTTGGGCATCATTTACAAGCACTGCATTTGATGGAATTCGGAACTTCCCCTGAAATAAGTGAACTTGGCATAAATATTTTTGCTCAACACGCTGCTTTCATATTTTTCCCAGTGGCCCTCTTAGCCCGCATATTTCCGCCTACAGAAACTCTTCTAATAATTCAATCCCTAGCTATATCACTAACTGCGGTGCCACTCTGGCGGATAGCTAGAGGGCCAGGCAACCTTCGTATTGGTGCATCTAGTGCTCTTGTTTTTGCTTATGCTCTTCATCCCTCAATACAAAATCTAAACCTCTCAGGGTTCCACCCAGAAGTCTTCGCCCTTCCAGCATTACTTGCCGCTTACCTTGAAGGGCAGAAAGAACGTTGGTGGTCGGTTGGAGTGCTCCTGTTAATAGTGATGACCTCACGTTCAGACCTCGGTTTAGCGGTAGCTGCATTAGGCGTTGTATTCATTTTCGAAGACAAGAAACGGCATGGTAGTGCAATAGTCTCTTTAGGTCTTTCTTGGTTCTTAATAATGGCATTCATCGTCCAGCCGATCATAGGCAATGGAGAATACCCACATCTCTCATCTTTCTCTTCGTACGGAACTGGCTCTTTTGGAGTTTTATTTGGGATGCTTTCGGACCCTGTTGCTGTATTCGGCGATTTGTTTGCTCGTGAAAGTTTTGAAAAAGTCCTTTTGCTCGTTGCTCCTGTTCTTTTCTTGCCATTAGTAAGAATGCGTTACCTCATACCCGTCTTCCCGCTTCTCGCGTTGTATCTGGTTGCTGAGGGGGGAGTAGATGAATTATCAAATCCTCAACAAGATGTGGCACTTTTACCCTTTGTGTTCATTGGTGCGGTATATGCACTTACACGAGTCGGTGTACCGGGGGTAAAACGAATTCTTGTCGATAAGAGAGTGTTAGCCGTACTGGCGCTAACAGCAGTGGTTTTCTTTATACGAGATGCTGCATCGTCGCCGTATGAGCAACCTTGGGATTGGGGACGAAGGGATGTAAGTGATGTGGCTCGTATTGATGCAGCCGACAGTCTAGAAAATTATGACCGCGTATTAGCACATCCAAGCGTATTTAATCTCGTAGCAGAACGAGAAACAGTCAAACTACTTCCAGATGGCAATTATTATCTCCCAAGTTTGGAATTAGTCTCCGGAATAGACGTAATTATTTTTGATTCTGGCATCTCAAATTGGAAGGAAGATGAAGTAAGAACATTTACTCATGCCGTCCAAACCTTAGGCTTCAAAGAAGAATTCAATAGATCCGGAATTACGGTTTTCTCAAAACGACCTTAGGTCGCTTCGCTGTATCCAAATTCCTGCAATTTCGCTTTCAGTAATTCTGAAACACGGTCAAGATCTTCAGGGTCGCCCATCTCCGCTTGAGTAAAATCAAGGTGAGACATGTGTTCAACTGGAACACAATGAACATGCGTATGCGGCACTTCAAATCCGGCAATCATCAAACCAATCCTTGCCGGCTCAAATACACTTTGCTGAGCATTAGCAACAATATGTGACACCTTCATTAAATGCAGAGTTGTTGCGACATCTAATTCATGCCATTTATCTACCTCTTGTCGAGGTATAACGAGTACATGACCACGATTAAGCGGACGAATATCTACCATCGCTATGCAAGTGTCATCCGCCCAGATGATGCGTCCTGGAATTTCGTTATTCATTATCTTTGTAAATATTGAAGTCATGCAACCCCTTCGTAAAGAATGCGGTAGATCTGTTCTCTGATCGTAGGCTACAAAATGTGAAACAAGATGTATTCTCAAAATACTTCAATCGGAAAGAAGTCCTAACGCTTCCTAATCTCATTAGTGTGGCTCGATTAGGTTGCATACCCTGGTTCGCATGGCTGCTTCTAGCGAATGATGACAGAGTATTCGCTGGCTTCTTGCTAGGTGTTCTTGGTGCCACGGACTGGATCGACGGTTGGATAGCTCGTAGGTTCAATCAAGTAAGCGAACTTGGGAAAATCCTTGACCCCACAGCCGATCGTCTCCTTCTGATAGTTGCTGTTCCAGTACTCATCTTTGACGGGTCAGTTCCCATTTGGTTTGCAGTAGCAGCTGTTGTAAGGGAGGCGCTAGTAGGAGTAGCGGCGTTACTCTTAGCGTCTCTGGGGGCACGTCGTATTGACGTTACCTGGTGGGGTAAAACTTCTACCTTCGCAATGATGTGGGCTTTCCCTTGTTTCCTTCTCGGCGAATCAGGAGTCTACGGGAACGAATTTTTCACTTTATTTGCTTGGATCTCTGGACTCCCAGGATTGATTATTGCATGGTTTTCAGCTGCACAATATGTCCCCTTAGCGAAAGCAGCTTATGACGAAGGACGCTCACCTCAGAAGTAGGATTTGCCTCGACTTTCCTCTAAAGCCTGAAAGAATAGAATGTCGAAACAAGATGTGTCGCATATCAAGGGTAAAATGAACTAATTGCGATTCAGGAGGAAGGCAAATGAGTTCAGTAACTTGTCAAAGTTGTGGACGCATAGATAAGCATGCATCTAGATTCTGCCCGTCTTGCGGGGAGAATCTTATTGTTGATAATGATGAAAACACTGATGCATTTGAAATTGTAGAAGTAATACCTCATGAGTATGATCGTGCCCAATTCCCCGAAAGTTGTGGATTGTTCGTGATCGAATCTGGTCCGAAAGCGGGGGCGCGCTACGGGTTAGAAGACGAACTAATAACCATTGGACGTCACACCAACGCAGGAATATTCCTAGATGACGTAACAGTTTCTCGCCGCCATGCTCAAGTCGAACGAGTCGGCGATCGTTACACCGTCAAAGACGTTGGCTCTTTGAATGGGACATATGTTAATCGTGAAAGAATTGATTCTGCGGAACTTCGTGAAGGGGACGAAGTTCAGATTGGCAGATTCAGACTTGTTTTTTTCCACGGAACGGGTAGTTGAACCGATTATGTCTGAAGGGAACCTTGAAGAAGTAACTAAAGGTCATGACGAATCTATGTCCATCGGAGAACTCCTCGCCGGATTAGAACCAGAATTCCCAGACATCACAATTTCAAAAATCCGCTTCTTGGAGGCCCAAGGATTATTAGAACCGCAAAGAACCGCTTCTGGATATAGACAGTTCACCACTGATGACATGACTATTTTGCGCTGGATTCTTAGGCAACAACGAGAACACTTTCTTCCACTGAAAGTGATCCGCCAATTATTAGATGAATCTGGAGGGAAAATACCAGAAGAGGACTTCACTGAAAATGAAGGAGAAGTTCAACCATTTCGCGAAAGAGGAAAGAATCGTGCTTTTGTAGGTTCTGTGAGTGTCAGCATTGAAGAGTTAGCTAAAGCTGCTGGTCTGGAAATATCTACACTTAGAGAATTGGAAAAAATGGGTTTACTTCTTGGGCATGAGGCTGGAAGCACCACCGTATATGACGACGATTCTTTACTAGTAGCCCAACTCGCTTCCATGTTCATTGAGCTAGGTTTTGATATCCGCCATTTACGCATGTATCTCGTTTCGGCTCAACGTGAAGCAGGAACCCTAGAACAAGTATTGCTCCCACTTTTACGCGAAGACCCTGCTACTCGCTCACACGTCAATAAGAAATTAAACGAACTCATCGAAGCAGGCTCTCGTCTTCGTCAAATTATTCTTAGACGTTCATTAGATCGGCTCGGCTAAAAAAAGATGAAGTCATCTCAACTTCTCTATACCCGCGATCAAATTACGGAACGAGTGTCGGAGTTAGGTAAAGAACTAACAGCTTCACTTCAGGAAGGCGCGGTAATAGTGGGAGTATTGAAGGGTTGCCTTCCTTTTATGGCGGATCTTGTGAGAGAACTCGACCTCCCAATTGAAGTGGACTTTCTCGCTCTTAGCAGCTTCATGCCGGACACAGGGAGGGTGCGCCTCACTAGAGATCTAGATACAGACATTACCGGCAAGCAAGTGGTGCTTGTTGAAGATCTTGTAGACACCGGCTTACGACTCAATTTCTTATTACAGCATCTTCGAGGCCGTTCACCTTCAGAAGTACGTGTATGCGCGATGTTCGATCGAGTAGAACGCCGAGTTATACCAGTCGAATTACAGCACGTGGGTTTTGAGTTGGACTCTTCTTATGTCGTAGGTTATGGACTCGATCACGGAGGAAAATTCAGAAATCTTCCAGAATTAGTTTCAGTAGAATTAGGAGAACTGGAAAGAAACTCTCAAGAAGTTTGTGATCAGGTTTACGCTTTAGGCCGAGAACATAGACTACTTTCGGAAAATATATGAGGTAGAACAAAGATGATTGAAATGAAAATAATAAACGTCCAGGAAGTTCTACCTACTAATGTCCCAGTGGTCTTACTTCAAGAGGAGACAGGTGACCGAATACTTCCTATCTTCATCGGCAGGCCAGAAGCCACTGCGATCGGTTTGTCATTAGCAAATCAAACACCACCACGCCCGATGACTCACGACCTATTGGTGAAGATTGTAGATTCATTTGGCTTTCAAGTTGAACGCATAGAAATAACTGAACTGCGTGAGAAAACGTTTTTTGCAGATATTTATTTCCGCGGCTCTACTGGAGTAGAGGTAGTTTCTGCTCGTCCATCAGATGCTCTAGCGATCGCTGTCCGAACTGGGGCAGCAATTTATGCTGATGAAGAGGTTCTGAATCAGGCAAGCTACCTTGCAGATGAAGATGATGAACTTTCAGAGGACCAGGTTGAAGAATTTCGTGAATTTCTCGACTCGGTAAACCCAGACGATTTTGCTGAATAAAGTTACTTTTAGTGAGATATTTCGCGCCAAGCGCGCGAAATAGTTGAATTTTTTGCAAAAAAGCCCTAATCTTGGAAAATACACAGGTGTAGTTCATTATTTCTGAGCCCAAATAACTGATCGGAAGCAGATCTTCATGAGTACAAAAGAAACAGAAAAAGGCTATAGCGGCAAAAAAACAGCTGAAATAGTTGGAATCACATACCGTCAGCTTGACTATTGGGCACGAACAGATCTAGTTCGCCCGTCAATGACTGACGCTTCAGGTTCGGGAAGTAGGCGCTTGTACTCCTACAGGGATCTACTAGAGTTAAAAGCAATCAAGACACTGCTTGACGCTGGTATACGCCTAGAGATGGTAAGAGAAGTCTTCTCTTACTTGTCGAGTGAATTAGATGAAGATGTCACACAAGTCAATCTTGTAATTAGTGGGAATAAATCCGTTTTAGTGAGAAGCGGGGAAGAAATTGTTGACCTCTTACAAAATGGTCAAGGGGTGCTTAACATCCTTCCACTAGCTGGAGTCAAAGAAGAAGTTGATGCAAAAATTGTTGATCTGAATGTCTTTGCTCGCAGGGGAGTAGATGGCCGAGGATCCCCGTTAGTCGTTAACGAATAGATTACGCTCGGTACAGCCATGGCTGAGTTGTACCAAATACAGGATTCAGAAAACTCTGAAAATTTCGCTCATGATTCTGAGAAGCGTGTAGCAGAACTTTTTGACTTCTATGGAGTTTCTTGGGAATACGAACCCACAACGTTTGTACTAGAAGAAGATGAGAGCGGAAACCCACTCTCTGCTTTCACTCCAGACTTCTATCTACCAGAACACGACCTCTACCTAGAAATAACTACACTTCGGCAACCACTAGTCACTCATAAGAACAAGAAACTTCGAAAAATGAGTGAAAAATACCCTGATGTAAACGTGCGCATTCTTTACCAACGAGACATTGAAAGATTATTCATAACGCACGCAGCTTAAGCTCCGTATCAATTCAAGAGATCTGGTTCTTCTCTAACAATCTTGTCAAATAATCCTTGAGCACTAAACCAACTTGCGAAAGGATTCCCAACATACTTGTGAGTATGTTCTGCGGTCTCATGGTCTAGAACCACTGGTTTGCCTGCCGCTTCTGCGAGAAGTTGCGCTTGGCAAGTCCTTTCCATCGTTACAAAAAGCCAGACTGCTTCATCTACAGAATCGCCAACAGTTAACAACCCATGATTCCGCAAAATAGCGGCACGGTTACTTCCGAGAGAACGTGCGATCCGGGCTCCTTCTTCAGGGTCATTTACCACTCCAGTGTAATCATCAAACAGGACATGGTTTTGATAAAAGATACATGAATCTTGAGTTATTGGATCAAGCTCTCGTCCAAGTGTTGACCAGGTTTTCCCATAGAGGGAATGAGAATGCGCAGCAGCAACAATTTCAGGATGAGCCATATGTATTCCAGAATGGATAGCAAAAGCAGCAGCATTTACCGCGTACTTGCCTTCAAGTATCTCTCCAGTATGCGAAATTAGTAGAAGATCCGATACGCAAATATCGCTAAATGGTTGACCTAACGCATTCACCCAAAAAGTATCAGTGTGCTCTGGGTCCCGAACAGTAATATGTCCTGCCACACCTTCACTAAAGCCGAACTTACCAAAAATGCGGAAACCAGCTGCTAACCGTTCTTTACGGTGTTGTCTTTCTTCTTCGATCGACGAAAAGACGGGCATTTCGTAATAAGTAGGTTTACTTCCTTCTGGAGGTTTTTCTGGCATACTTGCTCCTGCTTTGACGTAAATTAATTGTAGAGGAATACCTTCTTCTTAGCCATCTAAGACATCTAACGCTTGTTGCCTCAGCCAGTGGTCGGCTAATACAAGAAGAGTCATCGACTCAACAAGAGGGACAGCGCGAGGAAGCACACACGGATCATGTCGACCTTTAGCGGATAGTTCAACTGGATTATTATCCATGTCGACTGTCTCTTGCGAAGAAGAAATGGTCGCTGTTGGTTTAAAGGCAACTCTAAAAATGACATCGGCGCCATTGCTGATACCACCTTGAACTCCACCAGAATTATTTGTAGCAGTCACAGGCCCAGAATCACCAGCTACAAAAGGATCATTATGCGTCTTTCCTGTCATTTCGACAGCGTCAAATCCGCTACCAATATCAAACCCTTTTACTGCAGGAAGCGAAAGCATTCCTTTAGCTAGGTCCGCCTCTAGGCGATCAAAAACAGGTTCACCGAGACCAACAGGAACCCCTCGTGCAACACAAGTAACAATTCCACCTAACGAATCTCCATTTTTTCTTGCTTCCTCAATGGCAAAAGTCATCTTTGCAGCAGCCTCTGCATCCGGACAGCGAGTGGGATCAGCTTCAATTTGCTCCAGAGTGACTGTAGAGGCATCAACATCCGATTTGATTGTGTGAACCTGAGAAACCCAAGCCAATACTTCTATGTTGTTAGCGACGTTCAACAACTTTCTAGCTACTGCACCAGCAGCAACGCGTCCAATGGTTTCACGAGCACTAGACCTCCCGCCACCTTCCCAGTTCCTTATGCCATATTTCTCTTGATAAGTGAAATCGGCATGTGAAGGCCTATACAAGTCTTTTAAGTGATCGTATGCAGCTGGCTGAGCATCTGTATTCCGAACCAAGATCGCGATCGGAGTGCCAAGAGTCCTACCTTCAAATACTCCCGAAAGTATCTCTGCGGCATCTGCCTCTTTCCGTTGTGTAGTCAAATGGCTCTGCCCGGGACGACGACGATCCAGATCAGCTTGTATATCTTCTTCAGAGATTTCAAGACGAGGTGGGCAGCCGTCAATAACTACCCCTATGCCACCACCGTGGCTTTCTCCCCAAGTTGAGATCCGAAATGTATGTCCAAAATAACTACTCACTTAATTGATCATAGATGGCAAAGTAGGTGATAGCCGAACACTTTATTTGGATAATAGAAATGATAGGTTTTTTCGATGACTGAAAGTACTTTGAACTTAGCTACAGCATGGGAAGCCATTTCAGATGAAATAGGGGACCAACCCGCACTTTCATGCGCTGGAGTCCACACTTCGTGGACCAAATTTGATGACAATGCTTCACGCTTAGCGATGACTCTAAGTCAACAAGGGCTTACTCAAGACTCAAAAATTGTTCTCTATTTATATAACGGCCCTGAATACTCAGAAGCACAGTACGCGGCTTTCAAAATACGAGGTGTACCAGCCAACGCAAATTATCGCTATTTAGGAGAAGAGCTCGCTTACATTCTTAATAACGCTGAAGCAGAGGCAATATTTTTTGACCACACATTAGCGGATCGAGTAGAAGCAGCTCTACCAAAGTGCCCACAACTGAAAGCCTTAATTCAAGTAGGTGGGGGGGAAGTGCCTTCGTGGGCGATTTCCTACGAAGAAGCTTTATCTGGAGATCCGATGAAACGGATAAATCGAACAGGGGAAGATCTTTGGTTTTTATACACGGGTGGAACCACGGGGATGCCTAAAGCAGTGATGTGGGACCATCACAATATTTTTGGAATGATGCAATCTACTTTTAGGTCGCTTGGTGCCACTCTCCCCAATACTCCAGAAGATGCAGCGGCAATAGCCCGGCAGGTAATTGACCAAAAATCTGAGATGCGTCAACTCTGCGCGGCCCCTCTTATGCATGGAACATCCGGAATAACAGGAATAATCACCCACTCACATGGGGGGCTGGTTGCAACACTTACTTCAAGATCGTTTGATCCAGATGAACTTTGGACTGTAGTTGAACAAGAAAAAATAACGATGGTGTCTATTGTTGGAGATGCGTTCGCTAAACCAATGGTGGACTCGTTAGATAAAGCGTCAACCGGGGAAAGCCTTAGAGATGTTTCTTCACTCAGGATGATTTTTTCATCTGGGGTGATGTTTAGTGATCCGGTTAAAGAGCGTTTGCTTGAATACTGCGATGTTTCGATTGTTGATTCTTTAGGTTCGAGCGAAGGAACAGGTATTGGCAATCAGATAACTTCTCGCTCTTCAGGAAATACTGGTACCGCTCGCTTTGTCCTCGGCCCTCATACCCGAGTGTTCACTGATGATGGGATAGAGGTCAAACCAGGATCGAAGGAACGAGGACGTTTGGCTACTGGCTACCCGCTTCCTTTAGGGTATTTCAAAGACCCAGAAAAAACTGCTGCAACGTTTCCTGAAATAGATGGCCGCCGTTGGTCCATAGCTGGCGATTATGCTGTTGTTGAGGAAGACGGAACAATAACTTTGTTGGGTCGTGGGTCAGTTTGCATCAATACAGGGGGAGAGAAGGTCTATCCGGAAGAGGTAGAAGAAGCGCTAAAGACTCTTGAAAGTGTGCGAGATTGCAATGTGGTAGGACTGGAAGATGACCGCTGGGGTCAAGCAGTTACTGCTGTGGTTCAACTCGAAGAGAATGCGACTTTCCAAGAAGATGCAATTGAAACTTTAAAAACAGATGTACGCGGGGTTCTTGCCGGGTACAAGGTCCCAAAAGAGATTGTGCTTGTTCCCAAAATTCAACGAAGCCCTAATGGTAAAACTGATTATAAATGGGCGAAAGAGACAGCCGAGACACTGCTTTCAAAGGATTAAATTAGATCTCTTCAAAGATTGTTTCAGCGCTAGGTGGGCGCCGCTCTTGAATCTCCCTATGGCGAGCAGTGATTGCAGGGATATGAGTCTCGTCAGTGAAAATCCAGAATTTGTTCTCAGTAACTGCGTCGTGTACTAAATCTGCAACAACATCGGGTTTAAGAGCGTTGGCGCGTAACCATTCAATCATTGCTTCGCGCTGTGATGCGTCTTCATCGGAGGGGGGTTCCGCAAGTGAGGATTTCATCCCTTCAGGTTGGTTTCTTTCTGAAGTAAAAATGTTAGTAGAAACAAATCCTGGGCATAAGCAAGAGACACCTACATTGGATCCAGCGTCCCTCATTTCGGCGAAAAGCGTTTCGGCGATAGTTACCGTTGCATGCTTTGAGGCACTATAAGGTCCGAGATTAGCAAAAGATGTATGCCCAGCTACCGAAGCCGTCATCACTACATGCCCCTCATCTTGCTTAACTAAGTCTGGTAAAAAAGCGTTTAAACCGTGGATTATTCCGTAGAGATTCACGCCTAAAACCCATTTCCACTGTTCAAGAGAACTCTCCACAATGGTTCCACCTGAAGCAACCCCTGCATTGAGGCAAAGAACATGAGCAGCACCGAACTGACTGATCACAGTTTCTGCAAAATTATTTACATCCTCAGGATTGGAGACATCACATGGGATGCCCAGTACTTCGATGCCGCTAGATTCAAGATTTGCGACAGTTTCTTCCAAAACAGGGACTTCTACGTCAGCTAAAGCAAGTTTCATACCAGCGGCTCCGAATCTCTCAGCAAAGGACTTTCCTAGGCCAGAGGCCCCACCAGTAATTACTGCAACTTTTCCATCTAAATTTTCCATAAGTTTCCTTAAATTATTTCATTTCGAATTCTAAAAGAGCCTGCTCTATAACCTCCGGCAAAGCAGGATGGATGTACAATTGCTCTCTGCCCATTTCATCTACAGTTTGCCCTAGGGTCATCCCTTGTATCAATTGCTGAATCAAAGTAGGGGACTGAGGTCCAATAAGATGAGCGCCCAAAAGGGTTCTATTTTCTGGGTCGGCTAAAAGCTTGATAAAACTGGTTTCATCTTCCATTGCCCACCCGTAAGCAGTATCGGCAAAAGAACGGCTCGCTACTAAATATGAAATCTTTTCTGCTACCGCTTGTTGTTCCGTCAGTCCAACTGAAGCAATAGGAGGGTAACCAAAAACAGCAGCAGGAGACAATGAACGATCAACTGATAAAAGATTTTGCGGATTGCATATATTGTGTCCAACTATTCGAGCGTCCGCGTTAGCTAGATGCTTCAACTGAATTGGGTTAGTTATGTCGCCAATAGCCCAAACACCTTCAGCGGAGGCCTGCAAGAAGGAATTAGTAGCAATATGTCCACTGTTTGTTATTTGAATGTTTCCTTCGGAAACATTCAACTGGTCCGTGTTTGGTGTACGTCCAGTAGAGATCAGTAACTCATCGCACTCAATGGTCTCTCCAGAGGAAAGATTTAATTTGAAACCTTTATCGTGATCCACGTTGTCTACTTCTGTTTCAAGGAGCAAGTTAAATCTCTTCTTATAAATATCAGTTATTCGATTTGATATATCTGAATCAAGTCCGCGGAGGAGATGGCTTCCTCTGTGAATAATCGTTACTTCGCTTCCGAACGATGAGAAGATATGCGCCATCTCAACAGCAATAAACCCACCACCAACAATCACTAAGTGAGATGGGAGGTCACTGATGCGCATAATTTCATCTGATGTGACATAGGGGACTTGATTAAGTCCAGAAATATTGGGAATCTCAGGACGGGCTCCAGCGGCTACAACTACTTGTTCTGCAGTGACAATTTCCTCACCAATCTGAAAAGTTCGTTCACCAATAAACCGAGCCATATTCCTGTAAACGGTGACATTTGGAAGAGACATCCGATAGTCGAGCCCCGATTCAGTTATGGGATCAATGCGATCAAACACCCGATCTCTGATTTCAGGCCAACGAGCGTTCACAAAGGTTGTTTCAATACCAAATTTTTCATTAGTTTTCGCCATGTATGCCCGGTCAGCGGCATAAATGAACATCTTTGAAGGCACACATCCTCGGTTAAGGCAGGTTCCGCCAAACTCACCGGGCTCTACAATGGCGATATTCCATTCGTCATGACGTTCATCAATGATGGAATTACCAGATCCGGCACCAATTATAAGCAGGTCGTAATGCGACACTTTTCTCCATTCGCCAGAAGTTAGATCATCTAACTTCTAGGCACGTCTTCCCAAGCGGCTCCCTTAAACGGATCGGGCTCTTTTGGTAAGCCAAGGACTCTTTCTCCAATTATGTTTCTCTGCACTTCGTCCGTTCCACCAGCGATACTTATACCAGCCGCACCTAAACATGCATTAGTCCATTGTTCCCCGTTTTCATTCTCAGCATCCCAAGCCTGAGCCTCAGCCTTCACAAGACTTATGCTTGTGTCACGAGCTAAACGGGCTATTAGAGCACCGTTAAGTTTTGCTATTGATCCTTCAGGTCCAGGAACTTGCCCTGCTGATACGGCATCACGGATTCTTTGACCAATGAATCCTTTAATTTTCTCTTTAATCCAGAGGTCAGTAAGTTTCTGTCTAATAATGGGGTCGTTGGCTTGTCCGCTATCTTGGGCAAGCCTGATTAAGTCTGGGCTTCGATCAGTATTTAGACCTCCAGCGCTCGCCCCAATAGACACTCTTTCAAACATCAACATAGAAATAGCTAAATTCCATCCCTGGTTTAGCTCACCAAGTTGAAAATTCTTTGGAATGTGTAAATCGGTAAAGAATACTTCGTTGAATCCGCTACCCCCTGAAATTTGTTTTAGTGGCCTTATCTCAACAGCGGGATCGCTCATATCAACAATAAACATTGTCAAGCCGCGGTGTTTTGGCAAAGACGGATCAGTACGTGCGACAACTAGTCCGTAGTCGCAGTAGTGGGCACCTGAAGTCCAGACTTTTTGCCCATTGATTACCCACTGATCGCCATCTAATACTGCACGAGTAGAAAGACTGGCAACATCAGATCCAGCACCGGGTTCAGAAAAGAGCTGACACCATATAGTTTTTCCACTGATGTTGTCGGGCATGAAGCGAAGTTTCTGTTCATGGGTTCCGAATTGGTTCAGCATTGGTAGACACATGCCATGAGAAATGGAAAGCGGTGAAGTGGGCATGTGCCAGCTGGCCGAAACTTCATTGAAGATTTCTTGGTGCGTGTCACTTAATCCTGCCCCACCGTACTCTTCTGGAAAAGTGATTCCGGCAAGACCGGCTTGAGATAGATCCATTTGGAAGGATTTAGCTTTATCTAACGAGGTTGTGTCGGCATCTCCGATTCCGTCTTGGCTCTGATCTGTTTGTGTGTTTTGTTCAGAAAAAAAACTTTCAATTTTCGAACGAAATAAATCTTTTTCTGAATCTGCAAGTTCGTTAATGGTGTCACTCATCTTTCTGATAATAATGCTGTGGTTTGGTGTTCACGTCATTGGCATTCACAAGATTGATGGGAGTGGATTTGTGATGTCTAAAGCAACAGATGCCGGTAAGGTCTTTAATGCATTTGCTTGTGTCGAAAAGAGTTACTGTGGCATTTAATCGTTCAAAAGTTTCCTTAGTGGTGATGGCCGGAGGCTTAGGTTCACGTTTCGGTGGAAATAAACAGCTTGAAGGTGTCGGGCCTAACGGCGAAGCCTTCTTAGATTATGCAATCAACGATGCACGCAATTTAGGTTTAGGGCAAACAGTTATCGTGGCGAGAACTGACATTGATGAAGAGCTACGCAGCCATTTAAATGAACGGCATGGAACAGATTCAGAGATAACGATTGTTCATCAAGACTCATTCGGTCCGTCACGCCCGAAGCCCTGGGGTACAGGTCATGCGATTCTAAGTACCTCTTCTGTGTTGAGCGGTCCAATCATTGTTGTGAACGCAGATGATTATTACGGAGAGAATGGAATAAAGCTAGCCCTAGAGGCGATAGAGGACACTGATGGCACAGCAGGAGCTTTAGTAGCTTTTGAATTAAGACAGACTCTTTCTGCAACGGGCTCTGTAAGTAGAGGGATATGCAAGGTTGCCCCATCCGATGACTTCCTTGAAGAACTAGTGGAGACTCATGGAATAAGAAGTGAAGAGGGCGTCATTCGGGCTGACGATCCGTTAGGAGTCTTGGAAGAAGATGCCCCGGTCTCGATGAATCTTTGGGCTTTGCCGCTTGAAGCAGTAAATCGACTCGCTGGCCAATGGGCTTCTTTTTATTCGCAGAACTCCGACGACCCATCATCTGAATTTCTACTCCCAGAGGCTTTAGATCATCAACGGTCAGAAGGATTGCTATCTATACGGGTTGTTAAATCTCCAGAGAAGTGGGTCGGCATCACGAATCGTGAAGACCTAGAAATAGCCCAAAAACTCTTTTCTGGTCAGTAGCTATTGGTCAAGTAGGCGCCCGTCAGAGATAGATAGTCCTGGTATTTCGGGCTGTATATCAAACCCTTTCTCTGCAGCGAGATCAAGGATGGCTTGTTCGCAATTAAGCCAATTTGTAACACGCGGACCTGGAAGCTCTTGATTGTAGGGGGCGTCAAAGACGATAACGGAATTGCCTGAAGCTCTTAAGGAGCTTATGTTGTGTGGAGCGTCCTCAATATAAATATCAGCTTCCACTTCTGGTTTCTCTCCAAGAAAGCAAATATCTCGATAGGGGATTCGTGCTTGATCTAACCATTCGACTGTGTCAGTTACAGCTACAGCATGCCCCCAGTTCACATAAAGTCGATGAGTGATGATCCTTATCCAGACCCCAGCATCTGACAGTCGCCAGAGCACTTCTGAAGCATTTTCAAAGACGGGCATTGATCGAAACATGCGAGATTCTTCAACTGCTTTGTGGTGAAGGTCTTGAAACTGGTCTCTCGAGAGACCCCATTCGGAGAAATCCCAACTGCGTTCTTCTGGAAGTGATGATTCTGGGATATTTAGAGCATCTGCTACTAATGGGCGGAAAGCTACGGTGTAGTCTGCGCAGACCCCATCTAGGTCCACACCAAGTATGAGTGTCTCTGAAGCCATGATCTTAGAGTAGTAGAGAGTTCAACAGTTTTTAAAGATGGTCAAAAACGACAAAACCCCCACCGTCCGAAGACAGTGGGGGTTTTGATTCGTTTAATTACCGAGCAAATCCCTGCCCAAGAGCCTTGATTGCGGCATCTTTAACAGAAATGAAAGCGATCATTGCAATGGCGGCTGCGATATCGCGACCGAAATCTCCCATTTGCAATACTTCCATGCCGGCGCCGTAGCCCCAACCTGAAATATCGGAAATCATTACGAAAAGGTAAGCCCAGACCAGCTGCATATGCCCGCCGATTACTGGAATTCCTTTAATTACTGAATTAACACCGACCATGTCTAAAACACTGTCGATTACTGCCATGACACCTTGAAAGATCATTGCTGTGATCATTAAGGTGAGAATGGTTGCCATCATGATGATGCATCCCCTTTATGGTTTATAGTCCTCGGGTCGGGTTGACCCGATATATCTAGACAGTGAAAACGCTATTTGAGATACAAGTTTTGTCAGGGACCATTTCAAATACCGTAGTCACATAAACACTCTCCGTGAAGAGGCATTTTTGGTCATTTTGGCAGGTTTGCTTTATTTGGCTATTTCTTCGTGGTAATCCTCTTCAACATTGACTTGCCAGATGTCATGTGAGGCACCAAAGATGTTTTCAACAGAAAGCATTGCGGTCAACATTGAATGATCCTGATTGTTATAGCGATGCATGCCATTACGTCCTACGGGATAAACATTTTGAGCGTGGGTATCAAGCCAGGAGCGAATAGTTTCAACGTTCTTCTGGTAGTCGTTGTCATACATTGGGTACGCTCGAGGCATTCGAACAACGTATCCTCCTTCAATGACTTCGGGATCCACTAATCCAAGAACCTGTAGCTCATGTATTCCTTGATTTATGAGGTCTTCATCCGAAGAGTTCCATAGTTTGTCTCCGATATTGACAAAATATTCGAGACCTAGACAGGTTCGACCTTCTTTAACAAGATACGGAGACCATTGGCCGAAATTCTGAACACGTCCGACCTCCACATCCCCGGAATGGATATAAATCCAATTATCAGGGAACCCTTTATCTTCAGGAACAATCAAAGCAACAGTCAAGAAATCCCTAAAGGTCAAAGAAGAGGCAGCCAATAAAGCCTCACTGGAAGCCGGAGGGTCCATCGCCTGCAAAAGGTGAGGTAGAGGCATAGATGAAATAACAGAGCTAGCGGGAAAAGTAACAGAACCATCAGGCCCGCTAGCAGTAACGCTTACCACTTCTCCATTTTCATGAATGAATTTCTCTGCCTTGTGTTCAAAGAGCACTTCATTGCCTTGGTCAATAACGAGATCGTGGCATTTCTCCCACATCATGCCTGGTCCGAATTTTGGGTACTCAAATTCTTCGATCAAACTTGTTATATCTTTCTGATTCCTTTTTGGTAGCACCGCGTTAATAACGGCTTTAAAAAGAGACAGATTCTTAATTCTTTGTGCTGCCCAGTCAGCTTGAAGTTCAGACGGAGGGATACCCCAAACTTTCTCCGTGTAAGTCTTAAAGAATTTCCCATAAAGCCGCCAACCAAAGCGACTCGCCGTCCACCCTTCAAAATGAGTCTGATCCTTTGGGGGATTTATACGAATCCAAACATAAGAGAGAACGCAGAGAATTGATTCCCAAATACCTAGATTCCGAAGAGCGTTAGTGGCTTTTAGCGGGTAATCGTAAAACTTGCCGTCATAATAAATTCGACTCATCCGTGGGCGAAGGAGAAAGTCTTCGCTATCAAGTATTTCATGCCATAAATCTGAAACTGCAGTGACTTTAGTAAAGAATCGATGACCGCCAATATCAAAACGCCATCCGTCCCTCTCGGCAGTGCGGCTTATTCCACCCACTACAGAGTCTGCTTCTAAAACAGTGGTTGTTCCTCCTGCTTTGCCAATTTGGTAGGCAGCAGTCAAGCCAGCAGGTCCAGCGCCAATAATAATTGGTTCTGCTTCTCTGGTATTTACCTCAGAAGATTCTTTCATATCTCTAGCCTAGGGCGTCTCCCTCATGTCGTTGGGTCAAATCAAGTACCATAACTTTATGGCATCAACAGAAACTGTTGAATCGAAAGATAACTTTTACCTACTCAGCGTCTGTGTAGTAGCAGTAATTGTAGCAGTAGGCGCATTTCTTAGATTTTTTGCAGGCACCCCTCTTTGGCTTGATGAAGCAATTTCTGCTTCAATAGCGGAGAAAGGACCGCAAGGAATAGTAGATGCTCTTCGGCAAGACGGGCACCCGCCGCTTTACTACTTTCTTTTATATTCTTGGTCCTCCATATTTGGGGATTCCGACTTCGCCCTTAGAGCACTCTCAGGAACTATTTCCTGTTTCTCTGTCGCACTTATTTATTTCACCACACGTAAATTCTCAAACAAATGGGCGGCGTTACTCACCGTAGGCGTCTTAGCTAGCAGTCCGTTCGCTATTCGTTATGCCACAGAAGTCCGAATGTATTCGCTGCTGGCTTTACTGATCCTCGTTAGTCACATCCTGTTTGAAAAAACATGGCGAAACCCAACACCAATAAGACTTTTTGGGATTAGTTGTGTGATCGCTTGTTTGTTGTATACCCATTACTGGTCTCTGTTTCTTGTGTTCACTTTAGGAATAGCTCTGCTCTTAGGATTATTTCGAGGAAAAGAAACCACTTCAAAATTGTGCAAAAAGCTGGGATACGCCGTTGCTTTAGGCACCGCAACCTTTATTCCTTGGTTGCCTGTCTTCCTTGAACAGTTGTCTCATACCGGCACACCTTGGTCTGAGACACCTCGCCCTACAGTTGCTGCAGCTTTAGCTCTTGAGTCGTATGGTGGAGGAAGAGGGTCAGAAGCGTTATTGGTGGCGGTCGGAATAGTTATTTTGGGAGCGCTTGGGCTTTTTTCTCGTAAACAAGATATTCAAGAAGAGAACGTAACTGTTCTTGGAAAGACAAATTACTCTTTTCTAAAAATATCATTTGGGCTTGGTTTGATAACCATGATTGTCGGAGCTTTGACGAGTTTCATTCTTGATTCGGCGTTTCAAGGAAGATATGCAGTTTTTGCATTTATTCCGATTGTTCTTTGTGTAGGGGTAGGTTTGAGTCAGACTCCGCGAAAAGTAGCCCTCGTATTACTTATTAGTCTCAGTCTTCTTTCTGTTGGTTCGGTGGTTCGTGAACTCTCTAAAGATCGAACTCAAATAGGAGAAATAGCAACACGGATTGAAGAGAATGGAAAGACAGGGGACACGGTAGTCTTTTGCCCAGATCAATTAGCGCCAGCAGCTAATCGAGTTTTAGATGACAGGTTTCTTTTATATGCATATCCGAATCTTGATACTGGAGAAACAGTTGATTGGTATGACTACGAAAAGCGTAATACCGCTTCCAACCCAGTGGAAGTAGCGGAAAGAATTCTTTCATTACATATTGAAGAACAGTCCATTTGGCTTGTTTGGATTGATGGGTATGCAACCTTTGATGGTAAGTGCAGCGAACTTAGGGCGCATTTGAGTGCAGCGTCAGCCAGTACCACTATTTTTGTTCAAGCGGACGGAGAGCAGTACTACAACTCGGCTAATCTAGTGAAATTTTCAAAATGAGTCATGCTTTAACAAAGAATCTGGACAAGGCCTTAATTTCAATCGTTGCAGCTTGGTTGACTTCTCGGGCGATAGTTCTAATAACGATGTGGCTTACTCATACATTTGCTACAGACCATTACCGAGAGTTCACTTCCCAAGGGTTTCGTCTATGGGATGCGGGCTGGTACCAGCAGATAATAACCGTCGGTTATGAGCAGGTAGGTCAGGAATCCTTTCGCTTTTTTCCTGGCTTCGTCTTAATCGGAAGACTAGTAACTCAGTTCCTTGGTGGAAATGAAGTTTGGGCGTCGTTGTTGGTAGCAAACGTTTTTTCGCTCGTCACGTTCCTGCTTCTCTATCGGCTGATTGTTTCTGAAGGAGGTAGCGCTCGTAGAGCAAAGAGAACAGTTTGGGTGTTCTCAGTTTTTCCCGCATCGTTCGTCCTGATTTGGGGTTATGCGGAGAGTATGTTTTTGACTTTCACCCTCTTGTTCTTCCTTTCGCTGAGAAAACAGAATTGGAAAGTTGCTGCAATCTTTGCTTGTATGGCTGGTTTCACTCGACCAACTGGAGCGCTGCTTTTCTTTGCGGCTATTTCGGCGTCAGGGTTTTCGTTATGGCGCGGCAACTTGAAGGAACGCGCAGAGCAACTTCTAGCTTGTTTGGGTGGTCCGTTAGGAGTCGCAATTTTTCTTTTATGGTCGAATTCGCGTACTAGTGAGAACTGGTTGCCCTTTACTGTGCAGCGAGAATTTCGCGGTGGATTTATAGATCCATTTAGGCGCGTTTGGTCAGGATTCTCTGAGATCTTGAATTTAGAAGCTGATGCTTTCCACGTCTTGGTTGCCCTATTCTTTCTGGTTTTGTTGGTAGTGATTTGGAAAAGGCTCCCCAGGCAATATTTTTGGTATTCGTTCGTTACCTTTGTTGTTTCTGTTTCTGCCGAAAACTTGAATAGTCTCGAGAGATATTTGATGACAGCTTTCCCGTTCGTTATGGCTTTGGTCATTTTGAGCGAAGGTAAACGAAGTGAAAAATTAATTTACCCAATTTCGGCTCTTGGGCTTACAGGACTTACCGTCATTTCATTTTTAGGCATATACGTGCCATAAATCCGCTATAACGCGGAAACGACCCCAAGTAGCCTTCCGGCGAACCGGTTAACTCCTTGGAGTCGTTCCTAACGTTGCGTGACACCGAATGAAATTTCAAGAAATAACATTCCTGAATAAAAAACCCCGAAAGGTTTTTTACCCGAACATAATTTTGAATTTCCGTCAAAATAAAAAACTATGTCTGGTGAACCGTACGCTCTAAGAGCTAAAGCATTTAATTCTTTAACTACCGAAGTAGATAAGGAACCTAATGCTTTTGACACATCGACCAGAATCCACTTATTTGTTTTGTTATCCGTCAATAACTCCACAAATTTGTGCTGCAATTAAATGCAGAAACTGGATCGACTGAGGTGCTTATTGGTTGGAGTAAGAATCCGAAGATTCATACTGACCTACCAACTCGACACCTCAGTGCCTACGGCTGACTAACTAATTTCCGAAGAAACCAGTGTGTCACGGTCCTCCCCAAACATTTAATGGAAACTTTCCCGAAAGTGACATTCCTCCGCCGAAACCAGCTTGCGCTTTTTTCGGGGGTGGTTTGTCGGTCTTATCGGTTCCGATAACCACGCTATGTTTGGCGTGAATGCATCTTGTCGCGAATTGCACAACTCGTCAACCCATTTTTAGGTATTCCCCAAATTTTGTAACAATTTCCCCAGAGATTCTGTTTCTTTCCACACGTTTGTCCACAGTAAGGGGAGAAATAGCACAAATTAATGGATTTAGTTAACCAGGATCACTCCACTGAGCAAAGCTCCAAGGGCAGATAAGAGACCCAAAGCGCCAGTAGAAGCTTTTACTTTAATTGATTTTGTTTTGCTGTGAACTAGTGCAAAGACACCTGACGCTGCTACAAGGAGAAGTTTGATAAATAAAGTGATGTGATATGTGGAGTCTTTATCTGACAGGTCTGTAGAAAAGATTCCCCATATCCCCGTAATCAAAGCAAGAGCCATAAAAGTCCATGAGAATTTCCCGAATCGGGCGGCCGCTAGTCGAGGAGCATCAGAACTTATTTTTCGAAGAGTGGGAACTAACGCCACCATGAGGAGTTGCCCACCAACCCAGCCACAAACCGAAATAATGTGCAAGAAGATACGAGTGGTGTTCATTTTGTTTCAGCTCCATAAGCCACGTTCGAGAAGAATTTCTTTGAGTAAATCAGGTTTGTCCGTCATAATTCCATCAACTTCAAGGTCAAGCAGTTCCTTCATTTCTGAAGGGTCATCAATGGTCCATACATGAACCTGAAGACCGTTCTTATGGGCGTTGTCAACAAATCTTTGATCCACTAAAGGTATCCCACTTTGACGGACTGGAACTTGCAAACAATCAAAAGAAAATCTCGGCTTTCCGATACCGAAGTTTGATACACGGAATTTTGCTACGCCTTTAGGCCCAGCGGAAGTACAGGCCTTGCCACCTAGAAGTTTTTGAATACGGTCAATTCGTCGATCTGAGAAAGAACCAACACAGACTCTGTCTAGAGCGTTGTGCTTAATTAACAGGTCGGCAAGTGGTTCTACAACTTCGTCATGCTTTGGATCAATATTTATTTTCACCAATGGAAACTCTTCAAGGAGTTCTTCAAACAGGGGTATTGGGTCTGTTCCACCAACACGAGCTTCTTGTATCTGGTCCCATTTGAGGTCCGAGATGGAGCCAGTTGAATCCGTTACACGATCTAATTTGGAGTCATGAAAAGCGATGACGATGCCGTCTGAAGTGAGATGCACGTCGGTCTCAATGTATTTGTAGCCGATTTCAACTGCATAACCAAAGGCTCGCATAGTATTTTCTGGCCACGCTCCCGTTCCACCGCGGTGTGCAAAAGCTAAGAATGGATCGGATCCGAAGAATGAATGTTTTTTAGTCACAGTGCATTACCTTACGGAGTTAATAAAGAAACCGGCCATTTGATCGCATTCCAACAGAGTTTGGCACGGTAGCGTAGAAGTGTGACTCGCAGAACAAAAATAATTGCCACTATTGGTCCCGCATCAGAATCTGAAGGTGTTTTGCGGGAAATGATTCAGGCCGGCATGGATATAGCTCGAATAGGGCTAGCCCATGGAACCTATGAACTTGCTGAAGAGCGCATAAAACTAATCAGGAAAGTTGCTTCAGAAGAAGGTAAACCTGTTGGAATTTTATTAGATCTTCCTGGCCCCAAAATACGAGTAGGAGACTTTGGCGAGAAACAAGTAGAGCTTATAGAAGGAAGCGATGTTGAGCTTTTTATCGGCAGCCAAGGAAGCACAATAGACAGAATAGAAGTTGATTATGAAGGTCTTCTCACTCACGTTCAAGAAGGCACCGAATTAAACATTGGAGACGGTCGAGTAGTCGTTAAAGTAACGTCCGTCCTCAGCGATCGACTGCAAGCGACCATTTTGCATGGAGGAGTGCTTTCTGGCAGGCCTGGGGTTCATATACCCTCTGATCAGCTTTCTTTAACCGCGCCCACGTCAGAAGATTTAGAAGCGATAGAAAGATTTCTCCCATTCGGAATCGATATTCTGGCACTGTCTTTCGTAAGGACAGCAGGCGACATAGAACGATTGAATCTTCCACCACATCCCGACGGACCATTAGTTGTAGCAAAAATTGAAACACAAGCAGCGTTGGAGGACTTACCTGGAATAATCGATGCCGCAGGAGCAATCATGGTTGCACGCGGTGACCTTGGTCAAGAATATGGCATAGAAGGTCTACCAATGCTCCAAAAAAATATTATTAGAGAATGTATAGCTTCTGGCCGTCCTGCAATCACAGCTACGCAAATGCTCGAAAGCATGGTCGACGCGCCTGAACCGACACGTGCAGAAGTATCTGATGTCGCCAATGCAGTCTGGGATGGATCAAGTGCGGTGATGCTTTCCGGTGAAACAGCAATCGGTTCAGATCCTGTAAACGTGATATCAACGATGGGGAGAATCGTTGAACGTGCTGACCAAGAATTTGACCACCGTGGTTGGGTAGGTGATTTGGCTGAAATTCGCCTAACGAATAGAGCAATGGCAGAAACATCAATAACTGATGCAATGACACTTGCTACTTCACGTGCAGTAGTTGAATTAGGGATAAAAACTATTGTGTGTATATCCGGTTCAGGATTCACTGTCCGCTCCATGGCACGATTCAGACCTTCAGCACGAATACTTGGCTTAAGCAGCGACGAACGAACAGTGGGGCAGCTCTCACTAAGCTGGGGAACTGAACCTAGGCACCTCTCAGTAGAAGGAACGATAGATGATCGCGTCATAGCGGCTTTACAACTAGCTCGCGACAATGGTGACCTCGAAAGTGGTCAAATGGTGGCTGTTCTTGCTGGAACCAGTGATTCTTCAAGATCAACAAATGTTCTACGAATAGAACGAGTTCCCTAGAAACTCAAGAAATCAAAAACCTAATTACAGTTTGGATTTTTATCAACAGGGATTTGAACTACCTGTCCAAAAAGAGTACAGGAGCAGGTTTCTACACAATCTGTTAATTGCCCCCGTTGCTGCCAGATAGAAAAAGTTAAACCAGCAGCAATAACAAGAAGTAGCGATCGAAACACAACTTTTCTTACAAGGCTAAAAATGAACCAAGTTCCGATAAGGACTACAACTATGGCCCCCACGCTCAATCCTTTCAAAAGGTCCGGATTTGCCCAAGTAGGCAATTCACCAACTTCAGGGATGAGTGAGAGATCAATGAAATTTATAAGCATCTTTCTATATTAGATCACGAGCGTTACGAGTGTGATATAGGTCAAGAACTAAACTGTGAATATGGTAAATAATTTCCCATTTGTAGGAGTAGTCCTTAATGGTGGGCGCAGTGAACGAATGGGAACAGATAAAGCGGACCTTGCGCTGGGGGAGGAAACACTACTTCAGTTGACAATTTCCGGACTCAGAGAGGCGTCCGCCAGGTCTATTTATGTTGTCGGCAAAGAATCGACTGAATTTTTAGGTAGAGATGTAATCCAAATAAAAGATATTTGGCCAGGGGAAGGACCTCTTGGCGGAATTCTTACTGCGCTTGAGTCCATAAAGGAAGGCCATATCCCAGTTATGATTTTGGCTTGCGACTTTCCAAACCTAGATATTGCAGAAATAAAAATCTTGATTGAACATGCCTACTCAAATCCTGACTCTATTGTGGTTCCTTCAGTCAAAGGTCACAAACAATGGATGCATGCATGCTGGCCTACAACAGCAGTAGGCCATATAAAAGAATCTTTCACAAGAGGTGAGCGTGCTCCCCACAGAGCGATAGAAGGGTTAAAGACGATTGTCCTAGAAAGATCTGAGATGAGAGCGTATCTAGATGTAGACACTCCAGAAGAGTTTGAGAAAGCAAAGAGAATTTTCAAGGAAAGAAATGAAAAGAAATAAACCCAGTCCGGTTTTTGCATCTTCCGCAACTCAAGACTTTGATTATGTGGATAGCCAAGAGAGTCTAGAAACCCTTATTGATGAGCTTCTTTTAGAAGAACGAATAGCGGTAGATACAGAGTTCCATAGAGAAAAGACCTACTATCCAAGTGTTGCTCTGGTTCAAATAGCGCATTCGAAAGGTATCTCTTTGGTTGACCCGCTAAAAGTAGAACCGAAAGTATTTGCCAAATTATTAGACAGCGAAGTTTTGATCATAATGCATGCCGCTAGTCAAGATCTTGAGGTCTTTCAGCGTATTTGTGGCGTGGTTCCACGGCGTCTATTTGATACTCAGATCGCCGCTGGATTCATTGGAATGTCTAATCCTTCTTTAGCAACGCTATGTGAGAAGCAGCTGGGGATTGTGCTTAAAAAAGAAAGTCGCTTTACAGATTGGATGACTAGACCATTAAGTTCTTCTCAACTTGAATATGCGGCCAATGACGTTCGACATCTCTTAGAGGTTCATTACTTAGTCAATAAAGAGTTGACTAGTCGTAGGCGGATTGCATGGGTAGAAGCAGAATTGGCTTTATTTCTAGAGCAAGCAAAAAGGCGACGTGAACCTGAGCACGCGTGGAAGAAAATAAAGGAAGGCCGAAATTTAAGTGGTAAAGCGTTGAATAATATTAGAGCGCTTGCGGCTTGGCGTGAAATAAAAGCTTCAAATCTTAACATTCCTGTTCGCTATGTTTTCCCAGATTTAGCGTTAGCTGCCATAGCGCAGCATGAGCCGACAGACATTGAATCGCTTGAGAATGTACGCGGTGTTGAATCTAGGCATCTTAAAGGCCCATTCCCAGAGGAAATTTTCCTTGCCTTGAAGAATGCTAAGAAATTAGATCCTTTACCCAAGGTCGTTAAGCGAGGAAAAGATACGACAAATGATTTACGGGCAGGCGTAACGCTTGTTTCTGCTTGGATTGCACAAATAGCACGAGAACTAGAGTTAGATCCGGCGATGCTTGGTACGCGTTCTGATATAGAAGCACTAGTTAGAGGTGATCCTGAAGCGCGCATGGGCTCTGGGTGGAGGCATCAAATAGTTGGTGAGCCAGTCAAAGAACTACTTCAAGGAAAAGCTGCTTTGGCTTTCGATACTGATGGTGGTTTAGTTCTTGAGCGCAGAGAAAAAAGATAAACTAGTGGTTTAAGACTTTGAAATTTGATCGCTAAAGTATAAGAAAATAAGCATTTATCAGGAGTGACGTGGTGAAAAAAGGACGGCATCGGAGATTCGAAGAAGCGCGGGCGTTGAAGCGAAGTGAAGATCTAGATCTGGATTCAATTTTTGAAAGCCTCTCGTCGGAGGAAGAAGAAGAGCATATTTCACCCGCTCATGCTGCTTGGGCTGACGAATTTGAAGAAGACGAAGAAGAGACAGCCTAGGCTGCTAATTACCCTCCAGTTTCTTCAAGAATTTCATCTAATTTGAGTATGTCTTCTTCATAGACAACGCCAATGAAAGCATTACTTTCGTCAGTTACGGCAAGAACATCAATTTCGTAGTCCTCCATTGCCGCGACAGTATCCCGAAGTGACCATGATGGTCGTGCTACGGGTAGGTCGTTGCGAAGAAGTTCAGAAACAGGGGTTTCATCCCAGGACGAACGTTCAACTTCCGATAGGTCAGAGAGACTGATCATCCCTAAATAGTTATCTTTATCCACGACAGGAACTGAACGCTGTCGCCTACCCAAAACGTGCAAGTAAACAAATTCTGAAGTTGTTGCATCTGGGGGGACAGTAAGCACATCGGTTGTAAGGGCAGAAGTAATTGGCAAAGTAAATCTTCGTTCTAAATGCCCAAGACGAACGTTCTGTTGGTGTTCAGCCACAGAAGATTTTCCTCCTACGACCTGGCTGACAGCTGCCGCTATAAGCGCTGGAACCACGAAAGAAGCTCCAGTTGACTCAGCTACAAACATCACAGCAGCGATAGGAGCTTTATATCCGGCACCTAAGAAAGCAGCTAACCCTAGTGTTGGATATAAACCTGGACGTTCTGCCTGCAAGATCTCTCCCGTGAACTGTCCAAGAATCACTCCTTGCACTGCAAGTGGAATAAAGAGTCCACCAACACCTCCAGCTCCAAGTGTCACCACAGTAGCAGCTAGCCGCATTCCAAATAAAAGAGCAATTAGCCCTAATCCATGGTCTGGATTGACTACCCAAGACATAGCTTCCTGACCGGGGCCAATAGTAAGAGGAGCATCAAAAACGAAATCTGCCCAGAGAGCAAGTAAAGCGAGAAGGACACCACCAAGCAGAATTCTTGGTAAGAAATTTTCTGATTTGGACTGAGATTTAGCCCAACGAACCAGCCAAGCCATTGACCGGCCGCCTACTCCAGCGCCAATTCCAATTACTAAAGCGCCAAGCATGTCACCAGCTTCAACACCACTAAACATGGCAGTTAAGTCATTAGCGGTAAACCACATTTGGTCGCTATCAGCTCCAAGGCGGAATTGAGGATTATCAAGAAAAGGAACTACTGCATCATGGCCAATGAGATTTATATATGTCACATAGCTGGTAGCGGCGGCAAGCAGAGAGGGGAGAAGAGCTTTACGATTTACGTCATCTCGATAGGGTGCTTCCAAAGCAAAAAGTACACCAGTCGCTGGGGCTTTAAACACAGCAGCTACTCCAGCAGCAGCGCCAGCTGTAAGGAGAATACGAACATCCTCTCTTCGTAACCAATTTTGGAATCGATCACGAACCGCTAAGCCAGTCACTGACCCTGCATAAATTGAGGGTCCCTCTAAGCCCAGAGCCCCTCCGGACCCTATTGTTGCTACACCGGCAAGAAGTTTGGCGGGAAGTTCACGTATTGAGAGTCGCGGATTCTTTTCATGAAACGCCCTTACGAATTCATCAGACGTCGCCGGTGTGGTTCTCCCACCCAGATATCTAAGAATCAAATGCGCAAGAATGAGCCCAATTCCCGGAGCAATAACAATTTGCCACCGCGCGAGCTCCTTTACGTGTTCAAGGACTATCGAATCAGCAAGCGTCTCAAACCCAGCGATCAATAATGCAACAAGAAAACCAGTCACTACAGCGAGTGCCAAGACTGGGGTGTCACCTCTTGTTGCAATATTTTTAATCCGGTTCACTCATTATTCATAGCGTATTTCATAAGTCAATACGCGTCTTCTTAGAAAGAAGATGAAAGTATTTATCTATAGATTCAAGAGAAAGAAAGACGAGGCTCTTCTGCACAGAACTAGAATGACGACGTGGCAGTTAACTTACTTAAACGATTAACCAAAAGAGAACCAGATGATCGCTTATTTGAAGACCTTTGCCGCGATATCGGACCTGAGAAAGTAAGCCGAGATGGAGCCTCCCAACTCCTATACAGCAGGGATGGATCAACATTCCCAGGTGGTGTCCCTGGAGTGATTTGCTCCCCAGAAACAACAGATCAAGTCATCAGTTGTGTAAAAGCTGCAAATAGGTATAACCGATCATTTGTACCTCGTGGTGCAGGCACAGGACTGGCGGGAGGTGCAGTTCCATGCGATGCCCCAATAGTGATTTCAACAACAAAAATGAATGCAATTCTAGAAATTGATCTTGATAAACAATTTGCGTGGGTTCAACCTGGTGTAGTCAATTTAGATCTAACAAAGGCGCTAAAGGGCTCAGGCTTTCATTTTGCTCCCGACCCCTCAAGTCAACAGTCGTGCACAATCGGCGGCAATGTAGCTAACAATTCGGGTGGACCTCATTGCTTAGCGTATGGGGTAACAAATGCGCATGTTTTAGCAGTTGAAGTAGTGCTACCAGACGGAACCTTGGTGCTGCTTGGAGATACAAGTGAGCACACTTCCGGTTATGACCTTCGCGGAGCTTTTGTAGGTGGTGAAGGGACCCTTGGTGTCGCTACTTGCATAGCAGTACGCCTGACTCCAGATCCGCCTTCTATTCGCACGTTGCTTCTTGATTTTATGGATGTCGAAGACGCGGCACAGACTGTGAGCGCAATAATTGCCTCAGGAATAGTGCCAGCAGCCATTGAGATGATGGATCAGCGCATCGTCAACGTAGTTGAGAATTTTGTGAATGTGGGGTACCCAACGGACGCAGCAGCAGTCTTAATAGTTGAAGTTGACGGGCTAGAAGATGGTGTAAAACTTGAAGTAGAGGCAATAGAAGAAATAGCCGTAAATCATGGAGCTCGTTCAGTGCGGGTCGCATCTTCCGAAGAAGAACGTGAACAGATCTGGAAGGGGAGAAAAAGCGCATTTGGTGCAGTCGCTCAAGTTAAACCTGGCTATTACCTGCATGACACAGTTATCCCAAGAACAAAGCTGGTCGAAGTCCTTAGAAACGTTTATCAAATAGCAGACAAATATGAATTAATTGTCATGAATGTTTTTCATGCAGGAGACGGGAATCTTCATCCACTTCTAATCTTTGATCCAGAAGAACAGGGAATCATGGAGAGAGTTTTTTCTGCTGGAGAAGAAATCGTACAAGCCTCAATCGATGCTGGCGGGGTTTTATCTGGAGAGCATGGAATAGGACTTGAAAAAAAAGGATTCATGGAAAAGTTCTTTACGCAAGACGACCTAGAAGCGCAACGGCTACTCAAAAAAGCTTTCGATCCAGATGAGCGCGCCAATCCATTTAAAGTCTTGCCAAGTGGCGCCAGTTGTAGTGAGGTAAATCATTTAAAACAACTACCCGACGGAACTTGGATATGAAGAATCTAGAAGAATTCCAACGGGAAGTAGGCAGCACCGGTGCAGTAGCAGTTCAAGGGGGGCAAACCCATTGGGATGTAGGTGGAAGTTTAGGAGACGGAGTGCGGTTAGTTTCCCCTCCGGCGGGAATAGATTCATTCAACCCTTCAGAAATGACCGTAGCAGTTAA
>QCKS01000006.1 GCA_003215175.1 Acidimicrobiales bacterium AG-410-I20 | reverse complement strand
GTTTTTAGGTAAGTATTTAAATGAAATTTCAACTAGCGATCAATTTAGAAAGAATGGATGATAGTTACGACATGCACGATGTCGTCGATCACACAGTTGAAATGGTTCAGATGGCTGAAACTGGAGGATTCACAACTGTATGGGCAGCTGAACATCATGCTTTGGAAATGACAATTGCTCCAAACCCTTTCCAAATTCTGACTTGGTGGGCGGGCCATACTGAAAAAATACGTTTAGGCACCGCTGTAGCTGTTGCTGCATATTGGCATCCGTTGAACTTAGCCGGAGAAGCTGCTCTTTTAGACCTAATCAGTGGTGGTCGTTTAGAGTTTGGCATTGGTTCCGGTGCTTACCAGCGAGAATTTGACCGGATGCATCCCGGTCTTTTGCAATCAGACGCTTGGCGCTATATGCAAGAAATGATTCCTGTTCTTAAAGAACTCTGGAATGGCGATTATGCACATGAAGGAGAATTTTGGTCTTTCCCGACATCAACTTCGGTTCCAAAACCTGTGCAGAAACCACATCCACCTATCTGGGTTGCGGCTCGTTCACCCATTACTTTTGATTACGCAGTTAAAAACAACTGCAATGTTATGTCTTGGCCTATTACGCGTTCTTTTGCTGAAGCAGAGTTGTATAAATCACAATTTGACGATGCCGTTAATTCCTATCCCGGATCATCTGTTCCAACTTTTGCGATGATGCGACATACTGCAGTTTACGAATCGCCGGAAGATTGGATGGTTCCCGTGGAAGCGGCTCAGCGTCAACTCAGCCAATTTGAGAATCTCTTCAAAAACTTAGGTGATGTCGCAAATGGGTTTCCGAGAACAATTTCTCTAGATGAAGTTGATAACCGTGACGAATACGAGCCATCAATGTTGAAAGAAAATCTGATGTTCGGAACTCCCGATGAAGTAATTGAAAAACTTCAACGATACGAAGCTCTCGGGGTTGACGAATTTATTTATTATGCGAGTCTCGGTTTAGGTCATGCAGAGCAAAAGAAATCGATGGAGTTGTTCTGCGAAGAAGTCATTCCTGCCTTTATTTGATCAAAATTTAGAGGAAGTTTTTTCTGCAACTATGCTGACGGAATGGTAAAAGGTCTAGTTCCTATTATTGACCTTAATGATAAGAACTGTGATGAGTTACTAGATATAGCTTGGCGGGAAGTCGGGTTTGCTTGTGTGGTTGGGCATGGAATAAATCCAAATCTTTTTTCTTCCATGCGGACTCTTCTGAAAAAACTTTTTGCATTGCCTGATGAAACCAAGAGCAGGTATCAAATAACTCCCGAAAATTATCGTGGTTTTATTCCTTTAGGGTTCTTTACCCCAAATCGGGGAGAAAGAACTGGAACTCAAGCTGATGTCTACGAGGCATTCAAACTTCACTGGGAATGCCCTGAAGGGCATCCGGTGCGAGAAGAGTGTTCTTTATATGGTTCTAACCGCTGGGTTTCCGAGTTAGGCGATATGTCTGAAATTATTTCTACTTATTGGGATGCTTGCGATGATTTGTCCGAAAAGCTTCTTAAATTTGCAGCGAAATCTTTAGATGTTGACTTTCAGACTTTGTTTTCTGCGTTTGAAGCGCCATTAACTAATATGACTCTACTTCGATACCCGCCTACTACTGAAGAAGCAGAATTTGGAATACATCCACATAAAGACACAAATATTTTTACGCTTCTATACCCCGATTCAAATGGTGGTTTGGAAATAAAAAGTCCAGATGGTTCTTGGGTTGAACTTGAATGCCCAGAAGACGCTCTTGTTATTAATACGGGAGAAATGCTTGAGTTATGGTCTGGTGGTAATTACACCGCTACAGCTCATCGGGTAATTAATAATGGACCAGACCGATATTCTTTTCCTTATTTTATGGTTCCAAATCACGCAGTAAATATTGAACCTTTGGTGCCAGCGCTAAGTGGCTTTAAGGATTCCACTATGCCTGTTGGTGAGTTAACCGCAGAAGTTTGGAGAACTAATTGGGCTGACGAACAACCGCATGGTCAGGAATTCGATCTCGGTTCGCTTCAGCAATAGGCCTTTGTGAAAAACAAAAATGAAGCATTGCAGTCATTTGCTTTGTGCCGTTCTAAAATCTGCCTTTAACAGTGATACTTCTGGAAAGTATGAAAATTATGGCCCCAGTACTTAGTCGATTCCAAGGATCAATCGTTGTTCTCATTTGTGGTCTATCTTTCAGTTTTGGTCCTCTAACTTTTAGAGCTGTTGATGAAGCTGATGCATGGCAATATCTCTTCTGGCGTTGTTCAGCCACCGCAATTTTATCCATCATCATTATCTGCCTCGCTGGACACAACCCCTTCCGGTCAGTAACCGAAGCAGGAAGAAACCAAATTATCGCTGGACTTTTTACCGCCGCAATGTTCACCTTGTTTATCGTTTCTCTCAGCAGAGCTACCGCGGCATTTGTACTGCTCATGCAATGTACGAGTCCTTTTTATGCCGCATTTTTTAGTCGAATACTTCTCAAAGAGCCAGTAGAGCGAAAAACTTTAATTGCTATGACACTTTCAATTCTCGGTGTGGGAGTCATGGTGGGCGGCAACCTAGGAAGTGGTGATGCAATAGGGACAACACTTGCCATTATTCTCCCCATGTTTCTTGGTGGATACACCGTACTAGTACGTAGCTCCCCAATTCAAGATCCAGGGGTTCCAGTCATTATCGGAGGGATTACCGGAGCAATAGTGGCAGCAGCAGTTTCTCTGCCCGGGCCCGGTTTAATCGTTCCTTTAAATGACGTCATGATGGCTTTTATCGGCGGAGGTGTGCTCATCGGATTATTCGCACCTCTCTGGAATTATGCTCACCGATTTGTTCCGGCTGCTGATGTAAGTCTCTTATTGATCTCTGAAGTTATAGCTGCACCTATTTGGTTGTGGATTTGGATGAATGAAACACCTACCTCGACAACATTAATTGGGGGTGGGATCTGTTTATTGTCAGTGACATGGCTTACTAGGCAGGCAGCGTTATCTGGTCCAAAATCCCAAAAAATTTCAAAACGAATGCGTGGTCTTTATGTTGGAGCAGTGCCCATATTTAAAAGACCGGACTTTAAAAAATAAGCTTTGAAGTTTCTCTTACCAGTTCGGACAATTCATCGTTGTCGATGGGAATGGTGCTGGGCCAGGAACAATCGCTCCTTCCAATTCCACAGAAATAACTAATTCTAATGTGTCACCAACAAGGCGGAAGGGCAGGGGTCTAATGGCCCAAAATCCTCCTTCAAGTGGTTGGTCTTCATGATAAGTGAACAGAGGTTCTCCTTCAAAGGTTGAACAATGAACACGGTAACTATCCCCAGTAGGTGCATGTTGACCTAACCAAATTGTGAATTGGTCTTCATGTCCCTCTACATTGCTGCCAACCACGGTCAATGAACACCCATTTAAAACAACCATCTTATGTTTACGCGGACTATGTGTTCCGCCCATATCCATTGAGTAGATCCAAATCTCTTCTCGATCATTTTCATTGATATCTGTTACATACTCAATATCAAAATCTACTTCACCTGCGTCAGGGCCAAGGTCCAAATAAAATTCGGTGTCATGCTGTGACGAAGTTACGTGGAGATACCATCTTCCTGTGTCATCTTGGGCGTCAATAATGCTTGCATAATCAAGTTCTCCGTCTCCATCAATATCAACTTCCCGACCTGATTCCCATTCAATAGCTGGTGTATCAGTTGGTGAAGGATCACCAGGGCAAGGTAAGTCAAGTAATCCTGGAATGACTCCTAACGGTATTGTCCCAACCGAAACTAAATCTAATAGTCCCGGAAGACCTGAATGAATTGAGTCTTCTACTTCCTCTTCCTCAGCAGCCTCAGCAGCCTCAGTTTCAGCAGCAGCTTCAGCTTCAGCTTTAGCTTCAGCAATTAACGCAGCAGCAATAGCCTCAGCTTCAGCGGCAGCAGCAGTTGCTTCAGCAAGAGCCGCGGCAGCGGCAGCGGCCTCAGCTTCAGCAAGAGCCGCTTCATCACCGTCTATAGCCGCTTCTTCAGCAGCAGCGGCAACTGCGGCAGCGGCAGCGGCTTCCGCAGTAGCAGCTTTAGCGGCAGCAGCGGCTGCGTCAGCAACTGCTAAAGCTGCTTCAACCTCTGCATCAATTCGTGCTTGTTCTGCATTTGCTAATGCCTCAGCAGCCTCTTCAAGTACGGCTCTTGCCTCATCCAATTCATTATCACTCGAGCAAGCTCCGCCAATTAATGCAAGCAGTAAAACTAAAATACCAAATTTGGCTACTTTTATATCTTTCATAATTTCTCCTTTTACCATCCGTCTTTAGGACTCAACCCATGGTGGACTATCGTGTATCCAGGATTCACAGTCTGTGCCATATGGGCCGCCAGGATCTTCAAATGTTTCAAGATTTCTTACTTTGATAAAAGTGAAACCTGTCGAAGAAAGTTGGTAAACCATTCCTATAAGCGAACCCTCACCTTCTACCTCGCCTGGAGAAATCTCATATTGAACAATTACAGGAACACCGTCTTCCATTTCGCACGCTATTCTCCATGAAGTTCCTACAGTCCCTCCTTCGATAAATAGCTCATTGCTATCAGGAATATAAGCAATTTTTAGTTCACAGTCTTCAAATATAAGAACACGGTAACCAACTGTTGAAGCTCCAAATGGGATTTGTCTTACCCAAAATTCGCTTCGATTATCTTCATTTATGTCTGTAGCGAAACTTGCTTTCCACTGATGGACTGGGGCTGCGCCGATGTCATCTAGCTCCACCCAATATGACCCAAACTCTGGACCAGATACGTGTGCATAAAAGACTTCTAAGTCCCAGTTGTAATAGGTTTGGCCACTTTCAGTGTTTCCATCTCCATCCATATCTAAGACGATTGATGCCATTGGTATTGCTTCGGAGTCGGGCATGGGTTCTTGAGGAGGACATGGGAGTGGTTCTTCTTCAGGTACGGCTTCAGCAGAAAGTCCTCTCTCCTCTAAAACTGCTAAATGAGCTTCTCTAGTAATTGCTCCATACCAGCCATCCGGTTCTACTCCTAAAATTTCTTGAAGCTCTTCAACAGCTTCACTGTTCTCTAACCAAGAATAAGAGCCTAGAAGTATCGTCTCTTCCTCTATTGTTTGATCAATTCCTGAATCATCAGATTCTTCTGTTACTTCTCCCCCATTCTGGGCTGACTCTTCTTGAAGTACTTCGGACTGTGATGATTGCGCTTCAGCATCTTGCTGGAGATCTTGGATTGTTTGCTGAAGTTGCTCTATCTGCTCTTGAGTTTCAGCAAGTTGCGCACTTAGTAGTTCTTCTGAAGCTGAGCCTGAATTGCTTGATCCACAGGAAGATGCAAATAAAAGGGTCGCGATTAATAGGGCAGATACCTTTGTGAAAGTTAAAAGATCACGTGTGTAAGTTTTTTTTCTCATAATTCCTCTTTTGTTATTGGTATCTCTATAGATCATGTAAATAGTTTTTTCTTACACTTTCGATAAAAAATTTCAAATCATACATACTTTCTATATCTGCAAGCTATGAAATATCAAGAAGAACTCTTGGAAATATAAGGTCTGCTACAAAGTTGATTGCACCTCCGTCTACGTCAAACGCTTCAAAGTGGATGCAATCGGGACGGGGATATCGGTCTGGATTATTCTCAACCGTCGCTGCGGTATCAAAGACAAATACATGATTTTCAGTTTTGGCTATTTCTTTTATGAACGTGTTGTATATCTCTAAATTTTCTCGATAGGGGCGTTTTTCTCCGAGGATTAGACAGTCAGGGCGGTCTTCTGCTTGAGGGGCAGTAAAAAATATTAAAGAGGCTCCTGCTGTTTTTGTTTGCTGAATAAGTTGTGTGTATGACTCTGATATCAGTTCAAGGGTGTCGGGGAAAATATATTTCTCTTCTGTCTGGATGTTTTCGTGTTCAAAAAATATTGCAGCGTGATCAAATACGAAAACTAGGTCGTACTCGGAGGTGATTGACCGCCTACATGGTTGTTCAAACGGGCCAAAGGCAGATTCCTGATCCCAAAGAGTAATTGTGAAAAATTCATAGTTCTCCTCAGTGAAAACCGGGCTGCATAGGGCAAATCCGTAGGTCCCTATTTCTCCGCCAACAGCATCTACCCAGCCGTCAAGTGCTGGTCCTAGATTTTGGGCGATGGAATCACCCATAATGGCTACTTTTGGGTTAGCGCTTAGATAAACATTTTCTTGTGTTTCGGGATCATTCTCTGATGTATCTAAAGCTACTGATGAACTTGTTGTTGAATGTTCTTCCTGTGTCGTTGAAACAGGTGGCAACTCTTCTACTAGCAAAGTTGTCGTCGTTGTCGTTGTCGTTGTTGTTTCAACAAAAGCTGCAGCAACAGCGTCACTAATTTCTTGTTGAGATGCTGGACGCGGCGCCGCAGCAATAACGACAACTAGGGCGAGAGCACTTGTTAGAGAAACTAACCCAAGGGTAGGTAAAGGTCGTTTAATTCTTTTTCCTGTGCGGATAGGCCATTCCAGTATGTGATGAGATATTTCTGCTGTGAGGAGTGTTAAGCCAATCGCTAGAAATGGTGAAGTGTCCAGTAATTCTAAGAAGGGCCAGTGGAACAGATAAATGGCATAGCTTCTTTGCCCCAACCAAGCTAAGGGTTTGCTACCCACAAACAGATTGGGCTTTGTTTCTCGTAGGGCGTAACCTGTAACAATCATTGCGGCTGTCCCGATAAGTAAAAGTGCTCCTTGTGTTACAAATGGATCTGATTCTTTAAGAACAAAGACGCCCCAAATTAAACCCCCGGCGGCTACGGCAGCAAGAAACCCTGAGATTTTTATTTGTGGATTTTTTTTAACTACATAAGCGAGCACCGCTCCGGTAAAGACTTCAGCGAAACGAAACGGTGTCGCGAAGTAGGCGTCGGCATTTCCCCACCAAATTAATAAACCGATCGCTATAACTACCCCACCCACTATTAAGGCTTTACGAAGACCTAAGAGAACAATTAGCAGAGGCCAGAATAGATATACCTGCTCTTCAATAGAGAGACTCCAGAGATGGGCGAACGGTCGTGGGTCTGAGTTAAAGATTTCCCAGTACCCACCCGTTTCTGATATCGCCCACCAATTATGAACATAAAAAATTGCAGCTAGACCTTCTTCAGAAACGTCACGAAGGAGGTCTAAGTCAATGGCTGCAACTGTTGCGACCGTAATTACGATGGTTGCTATGGCTGCTGGAAGTAACCGACGTGCTCTTCGGCCCCAGAAAATAGCCATCGAAACGCGGGTCATTTCATGATCTCGGACCACAATTTGGGTGATCAAAAACCCGGAAAGAGTAAAGAATACTGAAACCCCAATCCAGCCCCCGGGTAAAGCGGATGGCCAAGCATGGTAAATAACAACAGCTAAAACAGCTAATCCGCGCACCCCATCTAAAGCGAAGATACGAGAAACGGGGTTCATAAAAATATGATTACACATAGAGAAGCAATTGATTCAAACTAAGGTAATAAAAGTATTGAGTTATCAAATTTAAAAAAGCGATCATGGGGAGGCCAAAATTGAAAATCGGTGTTCTTATTGTCGCTTATAACGCTGAATCTACGATTTCAGAAGTTTTAAAAAGAATACCTTCACAGCCCTTGTTCAAAATCAGTGAGGTTCTTATTCAAGATGATTATTCAACTGATCACACCTACGACATCGCCTCAAACCATCTTGGTAACGATTACGACTTTGATCTAACCGTTGTCCGCAATGAGAAAAATCTTGGATATGGCGGGAATCAAAAAGCAGGATACCTTTACGCTATTGAACACGACTGGGATGTCGTTGTCTTACTTCACGGAGATGGACAATATGCCCCCGAAGTAATGCCAGATCTGGTTCAACCGATCCTAGATGGCAACGCTGATGCTGTTTTTGGTTCACGCATGATTGAACAAGGGCAGGCTCGAGCTGGAGGAATGCCGTTATATAAATTTGTTGGTAACCGCATTCTTACGACTATTCAAAATTCTTTAGCCGGCGTAGAGCTTTCTGAATGGCATTCCGGTTATCGAGCGTACCGAGTCAACTCTCTTTCAGAATTACCTTTCCTTTCCAATTCTGATGTCTTTGATTTTGATACAGAAATTATTCTTCAATTAGTTGGAGCAAAAAAACGAATTGCCGAAGTTCCTATACCTACTTATTACGGCGATGAGATTTGCAGGGTTAACGGAATCCGTTACGCCTTTGATGTCGTTATTGATTCTCTTAGGTATCGGTTCGGACAAACAGGTTTTGGTCGAGGAAAGCTTGGACATAAATCTGAGCCTTATGCATTCAAGCCTTCAAGGTATAGCTCGCATGGCCGAGTTTTACGTTTACTTGAAGAGAAAAAAGATTTGCAAATCTTAGATGTGGGATGTGGCCCGGGGTGGATGGCAAAAGAACTCTCTGAAGCCGGTCATACAGTCGTTGGGATTGATGCAGAATCAGCCGAAAATGTTAAAACAAGAATGGACCGATTTATTCAAGCTGATTTACAAAATGGAATCCCTGAAGAAGTTGGTAGAGATTTTGATGTTGTAGTTGCTGCTGACATTATTGAACATCTTCCTGACCCGGAGACACTCATTTTTGAAATGGGGCAACGGTGCAAATCAGGGGGTTCGGTCATAATTAGTGTTCCAAATATCGGTCACTGGTATCCGCGTCTCCGAATAGCTACCGGACAATTTGGTTATGACCAGCGCGGAATTCTTGATCGTACCCATTTACGATTTTTTAGCCGTAGAACATTCCGTCGTATGGCCAAAGACGCGGGATTAGTGCCAACGAAAGGAGCTCATACTGGGCTTCCTCTTGACGCTCTTGGATTAGGTGATTCACGACTTGCCGCTATAACTATTGGTGTATTAGATCGGATTCTGGTAAAAGTTTGGCCAACACTATTTGCCTATCAATTTGTTTATGAATTTTCCCCTGAACTTCAAGGAGAAGTTGAGCAAGGATTAGCCAACTCTTCTTCAGAAACTAATGTGGCGAATCTCTGATAATGTCGCTCGAGTTGAGCAACGTCTAGCTCTAGCAGTCACTGCTTTTAGTACTGCAATATTTACCTTTCTTCTTTGTGAAGGAAAGCCTTGGTTACTTTTCTCAAAAGGTGGGTTCACCACAGATTTTTACGATGTTCAGGCTAGGTCATTCTTGAAAGGCAAGCTTGATGTGCCCCCTGAAATAGCTGAAATTGAAGGATTTGTTGTTGATGGAGCAACGTACCTTTATTACGGGCCGACACTAGCTATTCTTCGGTTCCCCTCAGCTCTTTTTGGTTCGTGGGCTGACGGTCGGCTTACACGTTTTTCAATGGTTATCGGATTTGTGCTTTTATGCACTATCACGTTTCACTTAACTCAACGTATTACTCGCCTTATTGGAATGACCCTTGATTCTCGTTGGAAGTCAGCAGTAATAGTTGCGGCTGTAGCAATTTCCCCCGCTCTTTATCTTGCAGGTTGGCCATCTGTTTACCACGAAACTGAGTTATGGTCACTCGTCTTTATACTCGCCACCTTTACTTTTCTTTGTGATGTGCTTGATGATCCAAATAAAAAAGTTGTCTTTCTTGCTACAGGAGCAGCAGTAGCTTCTATTTTGACCAGAGTTTCGGTGGGTTTAGGGGCAGTATCTGCTGTAATTATTGTCGGTTTATTTATTTGGAAGAAGAAGCGGCCCCTTAGTCTTGTGATGATTGGCGGAGCTCTTAGTGGAGTGGCTATTCATTGCGCTTTGAACTTTGCAAAAATGGGATCTCTGTTTGATCTTCCTGGAGATCGACAAGTTCTAACTCTCACTAATCCGGAACGAGCTATTTGGTTCGCGGGAAATAACAATAGTTTTTTTGGATTTCCTTTTATCCCTACGACGAGTTTTCATTATCTTCGTCCAGACACCATTGAGTTTGAGCGTCTTTTCCCCTTTATTAAGTTTGGGCCGCGAGCCGATGTTTTTAGTTCCTATCCTTTAGAAAGCAATACTCCGTCTTCTTCTTTAACTGCTTCAGCAACCTTGTTAATTGTCCTAGCTGTTATGGGGTTAGTCGTTGCTTTCCGTAAAAAACTCTTTGTACTACTACCCCTACTTATTGGTTCAGTAGTTGCTGCCGGCCCGACATTAGCTATTGGTTTTATTGCGAATCGTTATTTGATTGATCTCCTACCTGGTTTAATTGTGTTGGCTATAGTCGCAGTTGCTTCGGTCTCTATTCGAAAACCCCTTATTTTTTCTGGCGCAGTTTTGCTCATTGGATGGGGGTTGTGGGTTAATTCTTCGCTCGCGATTTGGACTATAGGAGTGGAGAAACCTGGGTTTACCGATTTTCGGTACACCCTTGATGAAAAAGTCTTTGGTGGCGCTGCCCCTAATGTGATTTCAATTAAAGAAGCTGAGTTAACTCCTGATGACGGGGTTCTTGGGGTTCTTGGTGATTGTGATGGTTTATATATTGTGTCTTCTGATCTTTGGGTGCGCTTGGAGTTAAAAGATCAGAAACACTTTATTGAAGGAACGGTTATTCCATCAGGTGAGACTCTCCTGATGAGTAACGATTCTGAAAAAATTTCACTTATTAGTAGCCGTGATGAAAGTACTGTTACTGCCGTTTATCAAAATAACGATGGGTTTGAATTAGCTAGTGGTCCAATTGATTGGCACGGGAAAGAACTTGAAGTAAAAGTTATATCTGACCCTTGGTCTGAAGAACTTTTGCGCGGATTATCTGTGTCAATAAACGGTGAGCAAGTTTTGCATGATCTCTTCAACACCCCTTCGCTTGACAGCATGACCGTTAATGATGCTTTCTCGCTTATACCGGCACAAGATCAAGGAGTGCCTATTTGTACTTCATTGTCTAAACGGGGTTTCAGCTAAAAGTCTGACTTTGATTTAGTGCTGTTCAGTAATGTGTTGAAACGTAGAGGCTTCACGTTCTGAGTATGGGGTTCCATCTGAATGAAGTAATTCATGGAACCATGGTTCATCTTCATCAACTTCTTCCCACCAAGATCGCCAAGGGAAGCGTGTTTGTGTTTTGCCGTCAACGAGGCCCCAGTTAATTGCTCCTACTTTTTGATCAGAAAAAATTTGTAAATTTTCTACTGTTGATCCTTCTGATCTAGCTAACCATTCGGTACAGATGAGTGGACGTTGATGCTGTTGCAAGCCGTTAATGATCGTGGCTAAGTCATTTCCCGGTCCGTAATGATGGAAAGAAATAATGTCGCTTTCTGCTAACGCAAAGGAGGTGAACTCATTTTCGACTGGGTTTAGGTTGCTGTCATATTCCCATATCCCTGCGGTTAAAGGTTGCGATGGCTCGGTGGAGCGAGCCCAGTCAAATACTTTTGCTAACAAACCGGTAGCGGCGGTAATTTTTTGATCGCGTGTTCCTGCCTCAATTGTTGTTCGGTCCATTTGATCGGGTTCGTTGAAGAGGTCCCAAGCTACAATCCGTGTGTCGTTTCCAAATTTTTCAAACAAAGTAATTACATAGGGTTGGAGTGTGTCCCACTGTTCTGAGTTATGCAGGATGGTTGAGCCAGGGCTTTGCACCCAGATGGAGTTGTGTCGTTTAGGCACTGGAGCTGGTTGAGTGCCAAGTTCGGGGTGTGTATTCCAAACACCATCGAAAAGCACGGGGATCATTTTTATGTCATGTTTTTGCGCTATGTCTAATACTTCATTTATCCGATTGAAAAAACCGATGTCGTCATCAGCGAATAAAAGGTCGTGTAAATAAACCCGTATTGTGTTCATTCCAAGACCAGCAGCCCAACCAAGTTCACGGTCAATAGTGTTTGGGTCAAAAGTTTCTGATTGCCACATTTCTAATTGATTGCCGGCTGTTGAGGGAGTGAAATTGCACCCGACAAGCCAGCCAACTTCTTCAGCCCATGCTGCTGACTGATCAAGAGACCATTGTTGAGTACTCATGACAATATTATTACCGCACAAGGTTCCAGAGCATGAGAACCCCAATCAGAGTTCCACCAATAATGCTCATTAGAAAAACCTTTGGATATTCTTCTCTTGTTTTCCAAGCAAATTCTTTACGAATCCAAACTTGCTGCTTCACTAAGCAATAAGCCACGTAACTCAATACAACAATAGCGACAAAAATTCGCACAACGCTCATAACTCAAAGTTAACCCTTTTCTTGATCAAAGGCGACGTAGCATCGCCAAAGCGCCTGATGCCATACTGGGCGTATGCTACTCAATCCGCACTACGGCGCTCCGGCGATGAGGGTGATGACCGAGACCCCCGACATTCGTCGCGCCTTCCTCGGCCAGCAGCGTCGGATGATGTCCACTGCAGCGGCACTGACTGACCAACAGTTGTTGGCACCGAGCCGATGCGAGGGATGGTCTGCAGCAGACGTCCTGGAGCACCTCGGAGGCGTCGCTCAATTCTGGATGATGTCGATGGCCGCCGGAGTTGCTGGGGAACCAACCACGATCCTCTCCGGTTTCGACCCCGAGGCGACACCACGCGAGATGGTGGCGGGTAGTGACGCCGCCTCAGTCAACCATGTGCGTGAGCAGTACCTCGCGGCTGCTACGCAGCTGGATCAGACCATCGCTACGCTCGGCGACGACGAGTGGGAAACGATCGTCGAAGCGCCACCCGGGCATGTCACCATCGGCACGATGCTGCATCACGCCTTATGGGACTGCTGGACCCACGAGCGTGACATCGTACTCCCGCTCGGTATTGAACCGGTCGAGGATCCCGTCGAGGTAACCTGCGTGCTCGCACATGCCATTGGGTTGACAGCGGCATTTGCGATGCAATTCGTCGACTCTCGCAGTGCCCGAATCGGCGTGCTTGCAGTTGACCCGCTCGTCGAGCTGACGGTCAACGTCGCTCGAACAACCGTGGTTTCCTTCGACTCGCCACCGGCAGGCGTACCCGTACTCACGGGATCAGCAGTCGATCTCGCCGAGGGGATCACCTGTCGGCAACCGCTCGACTTGAGTTCGCTCGGCGAGCAGGCGTGGGTCGTCGAAGGTCTCGCAGAAGTGTTCGCGCCGGCAGGCCCCAGCGAAGTTGAATGAGATTAGTACTTGTTTCTAAACTCTTACGAAACAGAAAAAACATAATTAAAAAAGTTACAGTTACGACAAGTAGCAAAATAAAAAGTAAAAAAATCAGGGTAAAAAGAATTACGGGAACATAAAAGAACATACCTAATTCAACGGATCACAAATGTTACGGACTGTGAATTGAGATCTACTTCTTTAGTTTCATAAGATGCATCTAGCCATGACCGTGCATGGCTATGAGTTCCCTCGTATTCATTTGCCCACCAAGCGGGATAACGGCGTGCAGAAGCAGGAAGACGAAATCCAAGTACTTGTTCAATTTGGACAAAAGTCATTCGAATATACTCATTAGGTAAGTTGATCAAATATGCATACAAAGGTTCATACTTTGAAGAAGGTTTACTTTTTGGAATTTGGCTTTCACTCCTAGGACCTGTAGGGCTATACCTCTCAGCTAGCCATCTAATAAAACGTTCAGGATGCTGGACATAAGTGTTAATAGTGTTACGCCGCAACCCTTTGTCTCTTAACTCCTGCTCATACTGATCAAGGGCCAAAGATAATTCATCAATCGTCCAAGTTTGGTTTTTGTTCATTCAGATTCTCCTTTATCATGTACAGCATATATATACTGTACATGATAAAAGTATTTTGTCAACATCTAAAAATACTTTTCTGGGTCAAACCTAGACTTTCTAAATTAGGGAACACACCTTAATTGTGTCCAAAACCAAAATAACCCTGCAGGAATGAATCCTGAACAGGGCTTTACTTGGTGGCGGGGGCAGGATTTGAACCTGCGACCTTCGGGTTATGAGCCCGACGAGCTACCAGACTGCTCCACCCCGCGACTCACGAGGATAACGGAATGTAAAGCAAGCCCCTCGTTGTTTACTCAAATCATTTAACTAATTTCTCTAGCAAAGAATGAAAATGCTCAAATTTAGGAACTGAAACTCCGGTTCTTTTCCCATATTTGTCTTCAATTTTGCGCAGCGTTATCGCATCTTGATGATGAGGGTTAGCGAGAAAAACATCGGCCTCTTCTTCTGCCATTAACCCATTCTGTTGAGTCAATGTGTATTTTGATGCTTCCGAAAGACAGTCGTAGTACTCGGAATCGACTGTACACAAATAGCGTTTGGCATCAACATGAAGACGTACAGGTTCCGAGACATCTAAATCAAAATATTGAGCTACCCACATCCCTCCGCTACCAGCGTGACTATGTATTCCAAAATCGTCATCTGGTTCATCTAACCAATGTCCAACGTCATGAAGGAGGCAAGCAGCGATTACTGATTCTGAACATCCAACCATTTCAGCCGCTGCGGCAGTGAGTAAAACATGTTCAGCAATAGTGACGTTCTCTCCATAGTTTTGTTGTCCCCGCCCAGCCATAAGACTTGCAAGTTCTTCAATGACCCTCATTGTTGTGCCTCAAGTACGCGAATAAGTGAATGCAGAGAATCTTTATCTGCGTAACAGCCTTGGAGATGACGGGTTCCTTCTTCATAAGATGAGCGGCCATGCAAGACACGTTGATTGTCGAAAATCATTAGTTGGCCTGGAGTTAACCGAAACTCAATACGGGCTTCCGGTTCATGCAGAAGCTCCCCTAATAAACGATAAGCGTCATAGTAGTCAGCCATGATTTCGTGTGAGAAAGTAAATGTTTGTGCTGAACGGCTGTTATATCGTAAAGCGGTAACTTCTCCGTCTGAATTAGTTTCAATCAGGGGGCTTGTGGCTTCTAGATCTGCCGAATCTTTGTCTAAATATCTAAATTGCACTGGTTGTGTTGCTAGCAAAGAGAATGCTTTCGGGTTTTTTTGGCGAATTTTTTCTGCTACAGCGAATCCATCAACAAGTTGGTTATCTCCGCCATCTGATTCGTTAACTAAACAATGCAGTAGCTGTAGGCCTGGAACTGGATCGCGGTAAGGATTGTCGGTATGCATGCCGATTCCAAGTTTTGTGAATGCTAGGTTTGCTGGATCAGATTCTGCTCGTACTTCGAAAAGTTTTCCATAGTTTGTGTTTCTTACGTATCCGAATAGTTCTACTACTCGAAGAACTGTCTCAGGTTCGGTTGGAACATTTTCAAGTAGCCCGTATCCATAATCTCTTATGTGGCAGAGCCAGGTATGTAAATCTTTTTTTGAATTCTTTAAAGTTTGATAGTTAGCAAAAACAAGGTGACTTTGTTCGTTGCAGTTCCAGAGAATTGGTTTTGGATTGCTTTGAGGAGCAAACGAATCTTTGTGGGAGTAAAGCCAAGCTGTGTTAAAAGTGTCGATGTGTTTATCTGGATCAAAGGTGATGGTGATTTGATCGGCTACATGGCTTATTTCACTCAACTTATGTTCCGGTAGTGAGTTGATATCGAAAGTTCGCTGGCCTCTTTCTAAATGACGACCCGAAGGGACGTTGTCTCTTAACCATTGGACATAAAATTTCCCTACTTCGCCGTCAGTGAAAGTTACGTGAAGCCATTGACTGTCGTGGGTTATTGATGTGACATCCATGTCAGCTATTAGCTTTTCTTCGCTGACGTTTCATACTCGTAGGTTTACACCAAAATTTGAATACTGCGGGGGATTAAACTCGCTAATTATTTTTAGTTTTAGGTTCCAGTAAGTTCGGCTACGACTGGGGTGAGGGTATCTATTGCGTCACCTTGAACGATGATGTAATTAATCCCCCAGCGTTCACGTCGTTCTCTTAATGAATCTGCGATTTCTTCCGGAGATCCAATAAGAAGCATTGGAGTTTGAGTGACTTGTTCTGAGGTGAAGCCAAAGAGTTCGGCTATACCGGCAACGGCATTTTCTTTATCATCGGTGACTTGTGTATTGAAAACCAGAACGCTTAATTCGATGTCATCTATACGGTCACCGGCTGCTGCTCGGATCCAGTCAACTTTTTCATCGAATTTTTCTGGGGTTACGTCGTTAGTTGCGTCGCGTCCGACAACACCGGCTCGAAGGTTTGCTGTTATTCCAATGATGTCGGCTTCTTGAGCGGCTATTCCAAGCATTCGTTTGCCGCCTCCGCCAATGTGTATGGGTGGGGGTGATTGAACTGGTTTTGGCCAGCCTTCCATTTCGGTGATTTTGTAATGCTCTCCGTCAAAATTCACTGGTCCGTCGGAGAAAAGTCCGCGAATAATTTCAAGACTTTCTTGCATTCTCTCTATACGAATGCCTGGGCGATCATATTCCATGCCTGCTTTGTCATAATCGGAGCGCATCCAGCCTGCTCCGATACCGAATTCCATTCGTCCGTTAGATAGCACGTCAAGGGTGGCCATGTCTTTTGCAAGAACAACTGGGTGACGGTAATCGTTTCCATAAACCAGTGCTCCAAGGCGGAGAGTTGTAGTTGCTTGTGCTGCTGCGGCTAGTGCTGGAGCGACAGCAAGTTGGTCTTCGAAATGGTCGGGCATCACAAGTGATGACCAGCCATCATTTTCAAGTTGTTGTGCTGTTTCAGCCCATGTTCTCTCTGGGGCTGGTTGAGTAAGTTGTATTCCAAATCTGAATGGTTTCGTCATTCACTGTCTCCTTGATTTTTAGCGGGCGGTGTACCCTCCATCGACGGGGATAATTGCTCCCGTAATGTAACTTGCTTCATCTGAAGCTAAGAAACGAACTGCTTTTGCGATCTCTTCCGGTTCTGCTAGCCGTTTGATCGGTATTGTTGCTTCTGCAAGATCGGCAAGATCTTGTGCAGAGGGTGCCTTTGGTCGTCCGGAGGCAAGCATCGGAGTATTGACTTCTCCGGGGGCCACTGCGTTAATTCGAATGCCGTCTTCTACATGATCTAGGGCCATGGCTTTTGTTAGTTGATGTACCGCCCCTTTTGTTGTGCAATATGCAAGCACTCCGGCTGCTCCTACTCCACCCCAAATTGAACCGAAGTTAACTATGGCGCCTGACTTTTGGGTGATCATATGATGAATAGCTGCTCGAGATAAGTAAAAAACTGCGTCTACGTTTACGGCCATTACTTGACGCCATTCATCATCATTCGTTCCTGTTACATCTGCTCGATGAATAGTCCCTGCACAGTTAACAAGCACATCTAACCGGCCATGAGCTTCTACAACATCATTTATAGTGTTTGTGCAAAACGTGGAGTCGCTTACATCACCGATGACTGCGGTAGCGCCAGTTTCTTCAGAAACTTTTTGCGCACCGTCTTTATTGATGTCGATGAACGTTACTTTGGCGCCGGCTTGAACAAATTCTCGTACGGTAGCTGCTCCCATCCCTGAAGCGCCTCCAGTGATCACCGCGACCTGGTTAAGTAATTCGTTACTCATTTTTTCCTTGAGGCGCATGATCAAAGTTCACTCCGCCATAAGTTTGTTCTAAAGGTTGTAGTTCTATCCGAGCAACATTGACATGCCATGGGGCGTCTATCGCATAGGTAATAGATGTTGCTACATCTGCACTAGTGATTTCCGTTATTCCAGTCTCTTTTAGTTTGTGTCGCATATTTTCGTCATCAATGGCGGCGTCATAAAATTCTGTTCGTACTCGTCCTGGACAAATTTCTGTGACACGTATGCCAGTGCCCACGAGTTCTAAACGAAGATTTGTGGAGAGAAAATGTATTGCTCCTTTTGATGCTCCATAAACACTTGATGAGAGCGGGTAAAGCCCAGCGACAGAACCGACATTAATGATGTGTCCTCTTCCTTTTTCTATCATCGACGGGGTTACCGCTCGTACGGCATGAATAGCTGCAGTTACATTCGTATCAATCGTTTGGTCTAGGTCTTCGGGGTTTGCATTCACGGTGGAATCAATCGCACGACCTACACCAGCGTTGTTTATTAAAATATCAGGAGCGATAGAGCCAAAGAGTTCGTTCATTTCTTCGGTGTCGCGTACATCAAGTACGTGTGTTACACATCCAGTTTTTTCTTCAAGTTCCTCTAACCGTTCAGCCCGTCTAGCGACTGCATGAACAGTGAGGCCGCGTTGTGATAAATCTTCTACGACTGCTTCGCCGATGCCGCTTGAAGCCCCGGTTACCAGCGCACTTTGATAATCACTAATTGTCATGGTTTATTACGGTATCTAAGAAACGAAACTATCTGTTTATCAGGTACGTGTTGGCAGCCAATCAGCGATTGCTTTACCAATTTCATGAGGGCTGTCTTCTTGCATGAAATGGTTACCAACAACCGTTATTTCTGTTTGATTTGGCCAACTGCGACAAAACTCTCTTTGCGGTCCTGTCAAGATTGCTCCCGGGTCAGCATTAATGAAAAGCTTCGGGATATCTGATTCGCTTATCCATTCGGCATAGTCGGAAACTATTTGAACCACGTCAGCGGGTTCTCCTTCTAAAGGAATTTCTCTTGGCCAGGTAAGTGTTGGTCGACGATGCTCTGGTACAAGGAATGGTCGTCGATATTCATTCTTTTCTTCTTCCGTTAGGTCACGGATCATTGAACCAGTGAGTACTGCTTCTACGAAAAGGTTTTTTTCTATCACCATTTCTTCACCGGCAGGTGAACGGAAAGCTTCAAATATTGGTCTAGCTTGCTCTGGCCATTCTTCCCAAGTAACTGGACGAACGATCGCCTCCATATAAGCGATCCCTCCAATCCGGTCACGGTTCCGATTAGCCCAATCAAATCCGAGGGCAGACCCCCAATCGTGAATAACTAAAGTGACATGGTCTCCTAGATCGAGAGCGTCTAAAAGGCCATCGAGATAATGACGGTGATGCACGAACCGATAAGAATCGGCACTGGTGTCATCAAGTTTGTCTGAATCTCCTTGGCCAATTAGATCAGGAGCAATGCATCGCGATTTGGGGGCTACATGGGGAATGATATTTCGCCAAAGGTAAGAAGATGTTGGGTTTCCGTGAAGGAAAACAACTGGGTCTCCTTCGCCGGTTTCGTGATATGCCATAGATTTTCCATCTACTTCAACAAACTGTTTTGTGAGTGGCGTTGCATCATATTCGCTCATTATTTCTCCTTTTAGTTATGAAAAATTGTTTTGTCTGGTGTAATTCTTAACACTGTTCTTTTTTGTTCATCAAGAAATTCGGTCAGGGTTGTTGGATCAGGTCTTTCTACGCCTCTTAGTTTGGCGACAACATCGGCTGTCAACTCGGCTCGGAGTGGATCTTCAGCAATAGTTTCGGCAGAACCATAGATTATGAGACAATCGCGGCCACTAGACACGCTCAAACTTACTTTGGATTGACGTAATACATTTTTCCATTTGGCTCTGTCATGTTTGACTGACATTATGATCCGTCCGTGCTCATCAATCGTGTAACCAATCATGGATTGTTGCGGAGATCCGTCTTTACGTCCTGTAGCAAGAATCCCCCAAATTTGCATTTCAGCAAATTCTCGATGTTCACTATCCCATGTAAATGCCATATGTTGTTAAAAGTATCGCAAAGTCACAAAGGGGTACTTACCGGAGTTTAAAGATGACAAATAATGATGAGGAGTTTAAAGATGACAAATAATGATGAGTACTTTGATTTAACTGATGCTTACTCGGTTAAAACTCCGGAAGACAATGTTGACTTATATGCCCGATGGGCTAACACCTATGAATCAGGTTTCGTTGCTGATGAAGGCTACGTGTATCACCACGGTGTAGCCGATGCATTCTTAGAAAACTTTATTTCAAAAAACGAACCAATACTTGATGTTGGTTGTGGAACAGGTCTCGTGGGAGAAGCTCTCTGTGCAAATTCTTCATTTCATCTTTCTGTCGAAGGTTTAGATTTATCTTCAGAAATGCTTGAGCAGGCACGACTCAAAAAAACTTTTACAGGGCAACCTATTTATAGCGATCTCCATATTGGAGATTTAACCACTTCCCTTAACCTCCCAGATAATGCTTACAGTGGGATAATTAGTTGTGGGACTTTCACTCACGGCCATGTTGGGCCTGAAGCATTTGACGAGTTGTATCGTATTGCTCGACCAGGAGCGTTATTCGCTCTGGGAATCAATCCAGATCATTTCTCTAACCACGGTTTCGAAACTCGTTTTCGCAAAGATGTTTCAGCGGGAATTATTACTGCACCGGTTTATAAAAAGGTTCAGGTGTATTCAAAAGGGCCCCATGCTCAAGAAAGATTCCCAGTAGGGATTTTCTATTTAGAATAGAAACCCCCGTCTGGTAAAGCCTTCACGCTTACTCCAAACGCTCGAGCCTTTTTAACAATGTGATCAATCGTTGATTGCCAGGTGTAGTTGCCATTTTTGTCTTTGCGCTTAGGCACAAGAACCATAGCCTTATTAAGCGCTTCAACAACAGTATCTACATCGCCTACCTTATGTGCTTTATTAGCTATAGCCAGCTGGTCGTTGATCATACGATTAGCCTTCTGGTTTTTAGCTTTACGTTTCGCTTTAGCGATAGATTTCGTATCTTTTCCAGACGCTTCAACCCGCTGTAACACAGGCATAGAACTGTAAAGATCTGACAACTTAGGCTTAGCCTGATCAACCTTCCTCTGAGACCCTTGGATTTTCGGCTTACATTTTTTACATGGTTTTTTGTACAGAACCTTTTCAGACCCATGTGGCACAGTTTCAATAGGTGCCGGATTCTCAACCTTGGCTTGTCCTTTGATCAAATTCGGACAATTTGGGGTTTGATGATAACTCATTCCGCCAGCAGTAACATAAACATTCGGCAAACTTGATCCTTTACAAAGTACACAATGTTGGGGATTACCCATTCCGTGTACACATTCCTCAATATCAATCATTTTTATCCTTTCTAGGTGGTTCTTTCTTGGGGTTGTCATTTTCAGCATCCTTCACTCCTAACTTGAATCTAATTAGTAGCTGTCTTATGTCGAGTGGTGATCCTCACACAAGATCCAATGCATTGGAACAGCGCAAACTGCACCAATGGCGGCTGACCACATACTTAAGTTAAGAAGAACTATTGGAAAATACGAATTCAGAATCGTTTCATTATCTTCACTAGTCAGATCTATCCAATTCCACCAGGCTGGACCTAATCCTCCTCGAATCTTCAAATAAATAATCGCGGCAATACCACCAAAGAAAAGCATTCTCCCTATCCAAGGTCGTTTACTACTAGATAGGACCCCGCTGTTTTTGGACAAATGTGTGATTAAAGAGCCAAGTAAAAAAGACCCTAAAAGTATTGCAAGAATGAGTGATACAAATAAAAGAAGGAGGATAAGCATTCCAACACAAATCGCGAAAAATAAATAAGCTAAGCCTTCCCAGTCATCGGCTGTCAGCCTATTCCTTCGGTTTTTATAAATATTGATTCCAAGAATTTTCATTGAAGATGAGGGAAAAATTCGAACAGATGTGATTAGCTTCATGAGCCTTATCTGTTACTTACGAGTAGTGATTGATTAAATGCTTCAATGGTGTTTAAGTGAAGTTCGACGAGTTCTTCTTGACTCATTGACCAGGTGTACCCACCAGCAAGGACAAAAACAGTTGGGATTTGACGTTCGGCTGCCCACATTGCTACACGTTGTTCTCTTATTTGAAGCGTTTCACCTGAGATCATCGGAGCTGGATCCATTCCTGCGTTATAAATTAGAAGACCTGTGTCTGATGGGATGCGATTTAACATTTCATCTACTTCTTCTAAATAAGCATCATCAGAGTAGTTCCCTATTTCTAAACAGTTCTCTCCAGCGGGTTCATAGCTGTCGAATCCGTTCGTACTTAAATCTAAATGAAGGATCTGTCTGTCATCTTTAACAAGGCTGTGGGTTCCTCCCCCACAATGTGCATCGAAATCAAGAATGGCTATGCGACCATCAACCAACGTTTTAGCGTGTGTGGCAGCAACAGCTAAACCGTTGATTGTGCAGAAGCCGGCACCAGAGTCACGATGAGCATGGTGCAGACCAGAAGATAAGCTTCCCGCTGCGCCTTCATGTAAAGCAAGTTCGGTAGCTGCGATAATACCGGCGGTTGAGTTGACGGCCATTTCCCAGATTCCTTTATCCCAGGAAAATCCTTGGCTTGTCGCCAAAATAGATGGAGAACCTGTTATTAACGCTTGGACATAGTCCTGGCTATGTATTTCTCTAATTAGTTCTTTAGCTCGGTCAATAAAAGACGCGGGGTCTACTATTGCCGAGTTTGGAACTGCTCCATTTTGTAGTTCGTTAGCGATCCATTTAGCTTTGCGTGTTGTGTCAAAACCGTATTCAGCAATGGTGTACTTAGGGTTATAGGCGACCTTAAGAGTGGTACTGCTTTTGGTTTTTGTTTTAGGAGCTTTTGCAACAATTACGCTCATACTGTTTCCATTTCTGCGATACGGATACGGCTGATAACCCATCCGACGTCAACCGGATTGTCTTTATGCCATTGTTTTACTTCCTCGCTCGCTACAAAGATTTCGGTTTCACCCCAGTTATTGCGATGCCCATACCAGCTGACCGCGTCTTCGGCATAAATAATTCCTGAAATTGGACGAGCGGTTCGTATGGCATTTAATGCGGGTTGGATTCCGTATCCAAGTTCAAGTAGGGCTGCGAAAACCATTGATGGTGCCCGGTTAATACCCATGTGGCAATGCACGACAATTTGTGCATCAGGGTCTTCAAGAGCTGCAACTATTGTTTGAACTCCCTGATCAAACCATCTGAAGTCTTGCGCTCCACCATTGTCATGAGTTCCTAGGTGGTCGTAGGTGATCTTCGGTTCATGCGCGGCAACCCATACTGCATCGCTTGCTTCGCCTCGAACATCAACAATATGTGTAACACCAGCGTTAACCCACTGGGTGAGTACCTCGAATGCGGCTTCAGAATCATAATGAGGATGTGGTAAATCACCGCAAAGGTGAATACGTTCACCAACTGGGCATAATTTTCTCCACCACTCTTTTGGTTCAATTTTTTTATTCATAGATTTTTGCCTTTCGGATTGTTTAGAAATACTTCTCTAGTTTTTTGCCTGATTTACTAATAGATCTGGCATCCAGAGAGCACAAGCAACTCTCTGGATGCCCTGATAAGACACATAGAGGTAAAAAAAGGGTGAGGAGGTAAGCACCCACAAAGAAAACCCTCTAAGCGCCCTTATTTTTTAACGCGTACGCATATCTTCTTCAGCTTCTTTAATGTCGTTATAGAAGTTCGCTTTTCTCCCTAATTTCGCTTCAGGAGTTAAAGTGCGGTACTCACTCATTGCTCTGTTCACGGAGCCCCAGGCGGCTTTCGTTCCTCGACCAGTGGCAGCAAAGTTTGAAGTATTTTTACCTTTAATACCTAAATCTTGCCCGGTCGCGTATGAGTCTTGATTCGCTCCCAGGAAAATGAAGGTCCAACCTTCTTTTTCTTTTTCTGTGATTAGTTTGAACAAAGCTTCCTTAGTCCATTCCCTACTGTCATTTTCGTGACCGTCGGTAAAGACCACCACGATTTGATCTTCAGGAACTGTTGACGCATCTACTCGTTTTTCAATGGTTTGAATCAGTTTCCCTAATGCATCAAATAGCGGCGTAAGGCCACGTGGCTGGTAATCTGCCGATGTTAAATCTGGGACATGGCTGATAGGTGTGGCGTTGTGCATGACTTTAAAAGGGTCATCACTATCAAACTGAACTGCGGTAAACACGCATTCTCCCTTTGCATGGAGGGTGCGTTGTTCTTTTACAAACCCGTTATATCCGCCGATTACATCACCAACTAAACCATTCATTGATCCTGATCGATCGATGAGAAACGCGGCGTGAACATTTTCCGCAGCTTTCGGTTCCTGCCCACTGCTGGACGGTGACGAGACTGTGGGTGAGATAGCAGCAATTCGCTGTGCTGAAACTTCAATATCGCCAATATTCACTACTCGGTTGAAATCAACAGGAATTACGTTTAAGCCGTAGCAGGCGCCTAAGCATGCTCCAGCCATAGCGGCAATTGTGTCTGTGTCCCCACCGGCGTTTATTGCGGTAAGTATTCCGTCACCACCATTAGGTTGAAGGGTGGCACACCAAAGAGCAGCTAATACTGCTTCTCCGGCAAGTGGACCAGTGCCCAGCATGGTTAAGACAGTTTTATCGGTTTGACCCAGAAGGGATGGTAACACTTTGATTCGATCAAAGAGTGTGGTCCCATGCACTTCAATAGGGGCATAACTTTCACATACCTTGGCGATAGCTTCTAGCCACATTGCATCCAATGTTGTTCTTCCATCGGAAGCTAACGAAACGGCTGCTGCCATTGCGGCGGCTCCGGTTACGCCCATTGCATGCCCGTGGGTGACTGACGCTGAGAGTGCAGCTTCGTAGGCTGCTCTTTCTGGATTTCCTGACCAGATCAAACCAAAGGCTATTGATCGTGCGGCTGCTGAGGTTCCAGCAGAATCCGGATCGGCGGCAGTCCACCAAGGCTTATTAGCAATTAAATTTCTTTGTGCTCTACGCACAGCTACGCCATGGGTGTTAAGGGATGCTCCGCGAAGACGTAAAGCGAACTGGTTTGGGTGATCTTGAAGATCAGCAAGCACGCTGTCCGCTGTGATAAGCATCAGTTGAGTATCTGTATCGGTTTGTGGCTTTGGTACGACAAAATCTGTGACGTTTCCTATATGTCTCATTATCCAATTTCTGGAGCGTCCTTCGAGAGGAGCACCAAGAGCTTCACCGACGGCAAATGCAGTCATGGAAGCAAAAATCTTGTCGTAACTAGCAGGAGAAACTGTGGGATCTCCAAGTTGCGGGTCGCCAATACGTTCAACCAGTTCTTTGGCTGGTTGATTTCCAAATCGTGCTTTTAGGTCATTTTTTATTTTCATTGTTTTCCAACTTTCTGGTATTGGGTAAATTTGGCCACAAATATGGCCAACTGGTTGATGTTTGACTGGAGCTAAGCCCCAGGTTTGACGGTGTAAGGCTTCGAGTGTTCGAGCTTCACTGTTTGTTTTGCAAGAAATAACGTGGGTAGAAGAGTCTTTACCTTCTCCTGTAGGTGATGAATAAAGAAGTTGCAGAGTAGACCCCGTAACAACTGTTCCTATTAATTGCCCTTTTGTGTTTTTCTTACTTTTATCCATATGTTTCCTTTGCCTAGATTATTGTATATTTGAGTATAACTACTAAATTAGTTATTGTCAAGTTGAAATTTATTTATTACCAAGTTAACATGCAGGTGTGACAGAGAAACCATACGATCCCCACGACTACCCACCTTTCGCAGTGACTGTTGACGTCGTAATCCTTACGATGGTTAAAAAGACCTTAAAAATACTGCTTATACAGCGCGGACAGGGTCCTTTTCGAGATGCTTGGGCTCTCCCAGGCGGTTTCGTTCTTCCTCATGAAGACCTTCGCGATGCAGCTGTTCGTGAATTAAAGGAAGAAACAAATATTTCCGATGAAGCACTACACCTTGAACAACTCGGTACTTACGGCTCGCCAGAGAGAGACCCTCGAATGAGAGTCGTTACGGTGGCATATTGGGCAATTGTTCCCAATTTAGATAAGCCCATAGGTGGTGGGGATGCCCGTCACGCTGAAGTTGTACCTGTAGCTGAAATCGAAAGTGGGCGCTTACGCCTAGCATTTGACCACGAAAAAATCTTGATAGATGCAATTGAACGGATGCGTTCCAAAATGGAATACACAAATGTTGCTACAAACTTCTTCGAAGACTCTTTCACCGTCAGCGAGTTCCGAAATGTATATGAAGCTGCTTGGGACACTGAACTAAATCCCGGTAACTTTCAAAGAAAACTTCAACAATCAGCCGACTTTCTTACTCCCACAGGTGAGAAATCTCCATCAGAAAGCTCTGGAGGGCGGCCTGCTGATCTCTATACAGCAGGACCAGAAAAAGACTTAAGCCCTCCCTTGAAGCGAAGTAAGCCTAAGAAACCAAGCAAATAAAGTTATCCTGCAACCTGTCGAAACCACACGGTTTCCGAACTTAAATCTAGATCTTCATGGCGTAACTAGCGTTTAACCATGAACCAGAAAAGTTACTAATTAAAACCATCGTCTTGCCGCAATAGTCACTTTTCATTTTGTTGACCCATGGTCAAATAATCTCTGTCTTTCCGGCTTCCTTCAAAGGATCAGAATTCCTATACTCAGAGAGTTAAGTAAGGAGAAGAAAATGCGGGACGAAGCACAGTGCGTCATTGTTGGCGGCGGAGCCATGGGAGTAGGGCTGCTTTATCACCTTGCACATGAAGGCTGGACCGACACTGTTCTCATAGAAAAAGGAGAACTAACTTCGGGTTCTACGTGGCACGCAGCCGGTCTTGTTCCTCACTTCATCGGCAGTCTCAATATGGCAAAAGTTCACGCCTACGGTGCAGATCTTTATACAAAACTTGAAGAAGAAACCGGCTTAGCCACTGGATGGCATGGATGTGGAGCTATCCGACTTGCAATCACTGACGAACAAGCCGAGTGGTATCGCTACGTTCAAGGAGTACTTGAACTCATTGGCATTGAATCTCATTTAATTGGCCCAAATGAAATCCCAGAACATGCCCCTTTAATTGAAGATCTCTCCGATATTCGTCTCGGCTTTTGGACCCCTCATGACGGATGGTCTGACCCGACCGGATCAACAAACGCTATGGCTGCCGGCGCACGCCAGTTAGGAACTGAAATTGCTCGCCACACATTAGTTACCGGAATGCGGCAACTTCCTGACCACCGGTGGGAAGTCACTTGGGAAAAAAATGGCGAGCAAGGGAAAATTATTGCTGAACATGTCGTAAATGCGGCCGGCCACTACGGACCTCAATTAGGGGAAATGGTTGGGCTTGATGTCCCGATTGTTTCCATGATTCACCAATACCTGATTACAGAAAGCATGGATGAAATAATCGCCCACAAAGCTGAAGCCTCTAGGGAAATGCCAGTAATACGTGATCCGCGATCATCTGCTTATTACCGCTATGAAATAGACAGCCTTCTTGTTGGGCCCTACGAAAGAGAGAATGCAGAAACTTATGGTGTGGACGGCATCCCGTGGGATCTCCATTTTTATTTGACTGACCCAAACCTGGAAACACTTATGCCCTGGTTGGAGTACACCGCTCAACGAATCCCTGCTTTTGCTAATGCAGGGATTAAACAAGTCGTCTCTGGCCCTATAACTCACACACCTGATGGCGGGTATTTAATGGGTCCAGCACCTGGGCTTAAGAATTATTGGATGTGTGTCGGTGCTTCAATTGGGATCACTCAAGGTCCTGGGGCAGGAAAATATTTGGCCCAGTGGATGGTTCATGGTCAAACAGAAATCAACGTTGCAGAAATGGATCCTCGTCGTTTCGGTCCTTGGGCGACACTTGATTACACGATTGAGAAATCAATTGATGAATACCATGAGATGTACCAAGTGAGAATGCCGGGCGAATACCGTCCAGCTGGAAGGCCACTTAGGAAAACCCCTATTTATGATCAACTGGACGCTCTTGGGGGGCAGTGGCAGGACGTATGGGGATGGGAGCGAGTCAAATACTTTGGCGAGCCAGAACATTATTCATGGCGGCGGTCTAACGCTTTCAATCATGTGGCCGACGAAGTTACTGGGGTTCGTGAGCGAGTTGGTATTGCTGACTTAACTGCTTTCGCAAAGTTTGAAGTGACTGGTTCTGATGCGGCTAAATTGCTGGATCGAATTAGCGCCAATCGTCTTCCGGCTAAAGATGGAGGGATACGACTTTGCCATCTTTTAACTGATCTTGGCGGTATTGAGGGAGAAATGACGATCACTCGCCTTTCAGAAAATCGTTTTTACTTAAACTCTGCGATTGTTGGTGAGTCCCATGACTATGACTGGATGATGGCACATATTCAAGATGGCGAAGACGTAACTATTTCTGATGTAACGGGAGACTATGGATTACTTGCCGTCACTGGTCCTAAAGCACGTGACGTTCTTGCACCTTTAACCGATGCTTCTCTAGAGAATAAGGATTTTATTTGGCTTACAGGTCAAGAGATTGAAGTAGCCGGTGTTCCATGTATCGCGTTGCGTGTTTCTTATGTTGGCGAACTTGGTTGGGAACTGCATCATCCCATTGAGCAAATGCCGGTTCTTTATGAAGCCTTACTAACTGAAGGGTCTAAACATGGAATGACTCATTTTGGGTCGTACGCCATGAACGTGATGCGAATTGAGAAAGGCTATAAAGCGTTAGGGAATGAGTTGACTACAGAGATCACTCCTGTTGAAGCTGGTCTTGACCGTTTCGTTGTCCTTGATCGAGAATTTGTCGGCAAAGAAAGTGTTGTAGTTCGAAAAGAAAAAGCGGGTAGCGATAATTCCGGCCTTGAAATGGTTTTGGTTTACGCCAGTGTTGATGTTACTGATTCTGATTGTCGAGGTAATGAGCCATGTTACGCCATTGACGCTCAAGAAGGCGACGCCCCAATGGGGGTAACAACAAGTGGAACCTACGGTCACAGCACGGGAATGAGCCTCTGTTTTGCGTATGTTGATCCCGCTTTTAGTTCTCCGGGCAGTCAATTTGCAATAACACTATTTGGTGAACGTCATAACGCTACTGTGTTGGATAAACCTGCTCATGATCCAAATAATGAGCGATTAAGGGCATAGAAGTAGAAGAAAGGGGAACTGCGGTGCCTGAGAATGATCAGCCCATAAAAGCAGGACGAGCAGGCGGGCGCGCTGCCCGTGTCGCGGCCAGAGCTGCCGGACCTCCAGTTGAAGAACGTGCAGTTCGACCGGGTTTTAGTGGCGGCGCTTACAAACCTTTGTCTGAAGATGAATGCAAGCAAGTCTATGAAGCGGCTCTTTGTTTACTTGAAGAAGTTGGAATGGGAAGCCCGATACCTGAGTTCATAGAAGTTGTTGGAAATGCTGGAGGGTATACAAAAGATGACCGCCTTTATTTCCCCCGCCAGATCGTTGAAGACGCTATAAATACTGCGGCTAAAAGTTTTACTTGGTATGGGTTAGATAACGAACGCACTATTGAAGTTGGAGGCGACAGAGTTTATTTCGGTACCGCTGGTGCGGCTGTCTCGGTTTACGAAGATGAAACACGTACCCATCGACATTCAAATCTTCAAGACATTTATGATGTCGCTCGTCTTGTTGATACCTGTGAGCACATACATTTTCATGTTCGGAGTCTTGTTCCGCGTGACATGATTGAGGCAAGAGACCTTGATGTGAACACGGCATATGCCTTAGCTATGGGCACAACGAAACCGATTGGAACTTCTTTCTTTCAGCCAGAGCACGTTTACGAAACAGTGGACATGTTTGATGAAATGCTCGGAGGCACACCAGGCGCATTTGCTCAACGACCATTCTGTGTTGCGAATAATACGTTTGTGGTCCCGCCGTTGCGTTACGCCGAAGATGCCGTTCGCTCTATGGTTGCTCAAGTGAGAACCGGTATGCCTATTAATTTGCTTTCTGCTGGGCAGGCTGGAGCGACTTCACCAGCTGCTTTAGCAGGATCTTTAGCTCAAGCTTTAGCAGAATGTCTGTCCGCTCTTACGTGCGTAAACCTGCTTTCCCCTGGTCATCCATGTGTTATGGGACTATGGCCATTTGTTTCTGATCTTCGCACCGGAGCCATGACTGGCGGCTCAGGAGAAGAAGCGATTTTGAACGCTGCAGCAGCTCAAATGGCGAACTGGTTAGGGCTCCCTTCGGGAGTTGCTGCTGGTATGGCGGATTCTAAAATGCCTGACAATCAAGCCGGGCATGAGAAAGGAGTGACCGTTACGCTAGCGGCTCAAGCGGGGGCCAATCTGATATATGAATCTGCGGGAATGCTGGCCAGCCTCTTAGCGTGTTCTTTTGAAGCGTTAGTTATTGATAACGACATGCTTGGAGCAATCAACAGGACACTTCGGGGAATTGAAATCAATGAAGACACTTTGTCAGTAGATACCATCCGTGAAGTAGTGCATGGTCCCTCTCATTTTCTGGGACAAGATCAAACGTTGTCCATGATGCAATCAGAGTATGTTTACCCAGAAGTTGGCGACAGATTGAGCCCCGATGATTGGCACGATGCGGGCGCGACATCTGTTGATGAAAGAGCGAGACAAGTCGTTAAAGAAACCCTAAGTACTCATTTCCCAACTCACATTTCAGCAGACATTGATGCTCGAGTTAGAGAACGATTTAATATTTACTTACCGGTTGAAGAGTTAACAAAATCAAGTCGCTGGTGACTCTCTAATTACGGATCAGAAGGTTTTTCGGGTGGTCGACCGATAGCCACCATGGATGTCCAGAAGGTTCGTGATATTGGATCTAAAAACAGTGGGACAAAGACACTTACTAGGGCTGACGGAATAAGGATTGGTTGCCATCGCAGGTCAGGTAATGAAACCAAGAATGAAACCACCACTGTAATAAGGAGTAAAAATCCGCTCATCATGGTGTTAACTGCAACTGCTCCTATCCAATAACCTTCTGATCTGGTGAACACCAAATTGCAATTAGGGCATGACTCACGCATTTTCCACCAGTGATGAAAGAGTCCTCGGCTTCCACAAGCCGCACATGCCATCAACAAGCCTCGAAAGATAACTCTGGTTTTGCTGACCCCGTCCATACCTGTGGTTTCCAACAAATGAAGACGCAGCGCTTTCGTTTCTTCTTTCATGATCAAGACCGTACCGCCAATACAAGACAAAGCGTTTAAGCGTGAGAATATGGAAACATGACGGAGATCACTCATCCTTATCTGTTTGAGCAACCAGCACCTGTCCCCTACGAACCCAATTCTGGCCCACGGAATGCAATCGTTATCCTCCTTGACAGCCTTAATCGTCGGATGCTGGGTTGCTACGGTGGCGAAGAGTTTGAAACTCCGAACCTTGACCGTCTTGCAGCTCGAGGTTTGAGATTTGACCGTCACTATTCCGCTTCTCTGCCTTGTATGCCTGCCCGCCACGACATTCTTTGCGGAGCGTGGGATTTTCTTTGGAAACCTTGGGGTTCTATAGAAATCTGGGAGTCAAATATTGCTCACTCTATGAAAATGAAAGGAGTGGCGACAGGTCTCATTTCAGATCACCCACACCTTTTTGAAACCGGCGGGGAGAACTATCACACTGATTTTGGCATGTGGGATTACATGCGTGGACACGAAGGAGACCCTTGGAGACTTCGTGATGACCCGAGTTGGGTCGGGACACCGGCGTTGCCTTCAGCTGAAGGATGGTTTCGCCGATCTTATGATACGTCTCGAACCTACTTTCGGGAAGAAAGTGATTTTCCTGGCCCACGCACAATGCAAGCAACCGCGGATTGGTTAGATCGCAACGCGAAGCAGCATGATCGGTTCTTTCTTTTCGTTGACGAGTTTGATCCTCATGAACCATTTGACACCCCAGAACCGTGGGCGTATAAATATCATGACCAACGCGAAGAAGATCTCATTATTTGGCCTCCGTATATGCAAAAAGCAATCGAAAAAGGAGTGCTAACCGAAGAGCAAGCATTTCAGGTACGAGCTAATTACGGGGCGAAACTCTCGATGATTGATCATTGGTTTGGCAAAGTCTTAGATGCTATGGATCGCAATAATTTATGGGATGACACTGCCCTTTTTATTGTTACGGATCATGGCCATTACTTAGGTGAGCGAAATGAAACTTTTGGTAAGCCAATGTCTCCAATATTTAACTTGCTTGGCCATATCCCGATGCTGGTGCATTGGCCTGGGGTTGACGCCGGTAGTCGTCAAGCATTAACTACAAGCGTTGACGTTCATGCCACTCTTGTGGATTTATTCAACTTAGATGTGGAGCACCGCACTCATGGGGTTTCTTTACGTTCGATTATTGAGGGTCAAGAAGAAAATGTTCGTGATCATATGTTGCAGGGTTACTTCGGGCTTGAAGTAAATGTGATTGACACTGACGGGAAATATATTCGCGGAGCACAAGGACCTGTTGGGGATATCAGTATTTGGTCTAACCGATGGTCAACCATGCCGATGCATATTTTCCCAAATGCAGGTTTGCCACGGCCAGATGGTAGAGCGTGGTTAGATCGGATGCCCGGCAGTGACGTTCCTGTTATCCGTCAGCCACTCTCCGGACAAGAGTTATCTAACCGGGCGGTTCTTCTTGCTGGTCGAGGGGCGGGAAATGAGTCATATTTGTTTGATCATGAAGATGATCAAGAAACAGAAAATCTTGTTGACTCAAAACGACTACCCCATTATGAGAATCTTTTACGCCATGCTTTAGAGGAAGTAGAAGCACCTGAGGAGCAATTTGTAAGACTTGGACTCAATTAGAAGACTCTAAGGTGCCTCCAGCAATAACAAGCTCCCCGATTCTGCTCTGTGGATCAATAATTGCTGCTATATCAATCCAGGGGATAATTACGGTTGGTGTTCCAGCCACCCCCGCCGCAACTTGGTATTGATCAAAAACGATAAGAAGCCCGGGCTGTGTAACAAGCATGTTGTCAAAATTTTCTGTATTTGGGATTAGGCCTTCATCCCAAACCATTTCGGAACCTAAACGTTCAACAAGTAACTCATAAGATTTGTTTGCTATGACTTCTTTCCATTCGATAGAAATCTCTTGTTGAAATAAGTTTTCCGCGGTGAGTGTTTGCCCATTAGAAAGATCAACCATGACTGAATCCGCCCATGATTGTTGACTAGCTGCACCACCCCAATACGTGAGTCCTTCAAATAAGACACTTAATAGATAACCGTTGTTAAAAATGATTCTTCCTTCACCTACGAGTTCACTAGTTCCTATTTGGGATCCTTCAGCGCTCATTTCAGCGATCTCTGATGCGAAATCCAAATAAATACGGTCAGCGATTGCCTGAATCGTTCCATTGATAGCGAAATCAGATGGCGTATCTGAGATTTGCGGGAAGGTGAGTTCATAAGAACCCATTTCACCTATCATTCCAGATAGTGTCTCAGTGCCGACCGCTGAGTCGTTGCCTACTCCCTGAAACGGATCAAGATCCGGGTTGGCTTCTCCTTTTTCCTGATCACTATTTTTTTGAGAATCTTCTGTGTCGTCAGGGAATTTTTCTTCATTCTCTGTTCCGAAATCAGGATCCACAAGCACGTCAAGGGTGTCTGTAGGATTCTTGCCCTTCATGGAACGACCGTCATAGTTTGCGCAAGAAACTAAAGAAATTAGTGAAAGGGCTGCGAAAATATTGATAACTGCCTTATTCATATTGTGATCCAAGGAAGTTATACATACCTCTAGCGTACCTACCTTCTTTTCGGCTGTTATGTCAGGCTGTTCATACTGACAGTATTTGGAGTAGTACGATTGTTATATGGCTAAGAAGTTTGGCAAAAATAAAAATCAGCGAGATAACCGGGTAGGGAATGTTTCTCCTTCAGTTGTCCAACCAACGGATGGACCTCCGATTGCTGATCAAATTCTTCTTGACTTGGCAAATGGGTTGAGAGATTTAGATGAAAGAATTGGTGTTTTAGAACATAAATTTGATGCATTCGGATCTGAAGCTGGTGAAGAAGACGAAGAAACTCTTATGGACTTGCGGATGACCATTGCGCGCCTTTCAGGTGAGTTAACGCGTGTAAGTGTTGAGCTAAAAGGTCAAATTGCGGAATTGGCGAGTCGGTTTGAACCGATAAATCCAACAGATATTTCACCCGATTTAGCAAGTGATGAAAGTTTTAAAGATCTGAGCGCCGATTCTCCTGCTCGAATTGAAGATTCTTCACCGTCAGGTAACCGCCTTGATGGCTGGCAGCCCGCTGATTGACTTAGTTATCAACCTCGGATGCCAATACTGTTAGCAAGTCTTGTATTTGGCTTTGGATTTCTCCAAAGGTGATCCAGTCGGGAGGAGTTTCTGCCAGTGCTTGGGCAGCCTCTATTTGTAATTGTTCAATTTCTTGAACTAAACCGCTGAGGTCTTCTGGAATAGGTTCAGACGGTTCAGACGGTTCAGACGGTTCAGACGGTTCTTCTTCTGTAACTTCTTCTGGTTCCGACACTGGTGAACTTGTTGATAATTGAGCAGGGAATAGAGTACTGAGACTCTGACCGGTAAGTTCTTCAAGGGCTTCTTGAAGAGTGTTTTCCATAACAACTTTTTCGCCTGCGACAACAATGACACGTTCTAGTTCAGGCACAGTTGAGTCCCCATCTGCCTGCACATAGAGGGGTCGAACATAAAGAATTGAATTCTCTATTGGTACGAGAAGTAGTTCACCAAAGAGCACGTCTGATCCACGTTGACTGAGCAAAGTTTGGAGACTCGCCACTTCTTCGTCATTACGTATCCGTTCTTCAGCAAGCGCTGGACCATCAAAATTTGAAGTGGGTGGTCGATAAACAACAAGCTGTCCAGCATTCTCCCCGTCGCTGCGACCTACTACATAAGCGGCAAGTTCTTTACGGGCATCTTCCTCATCAAGTGGAACGAAAGCTCGCAAAATTACGTATTCGGCTTCTGTGGAATCTGACAAACTGACGATGGTTCGATATGGGGACATCCGCACATCTCGTGTTCCAATGCGAACTCCTTGACTGTCTACTAGAGCGAGATTCGCCGCTCCTTCTCCACTTCTCCCTGGGTCTTGAGAGATCGCCCATTCGGAAGCTCGTTGATAGAAGTTCTCAGTTTCATCAACATGGTAGGCGCCCCATAATTCTGATTGGACTCGGAACATATCTTCTGGGTATCGGAGATGGTCAACAAGCGCTTCCGGCATTTCAGAAACAGGGGTGAAAAGGCCGCTGAAAGCTGCTTGGTATGCCTGAATAATTGGGTCGTCTGGGTCAACGATGTAGAACTTGACGTCACCATCAAAGGCGTCAACAACTGCTTTTACTGAATTTCGTACGTAATTGAACCTGTCACGCAATCCGCTTTCTCTATCTAGATCAGATACGGGTGCTCGTTGTGAATATGGGTACCGGTCGGTTGTGGTGTATCCGTCAACTACGTAAACCATGCGTCCGTCAAGAATCACTGGGTAAGGGTCGGAGTCAAATTGAAGGAATGGTGCGAGTTTCTCTACTCTGTCTCTTACATCTCTGACATAGATTATTCGTGACTCATCAGTTAGGAAGTTTGAGATAAGTGGTTCAATTTGACCGAAACGTAAAGCAAATGCGGTTTTACGAATGAAGGAATTTATTTCTACTCCGCCTTGTCCTCCTATCTCCTCATATCGAACATCTTGAGTTTCTTGATTTTCGTCGGTGAAGTCAACTTCGTCACGACTGGCTCCAACAACTGCATAGCCTCCTAATCCTTCCCCGATATAAATTTGAGGCTTTTCGAGTGTTATGTCTAAGGATTGGTCAATGGAAACTGGAAGGTCACCTATAACAAAGTCAGGGTCGCCAGAGCCTCTTACTTGGCTTACCGGTGCCATAGCTAATCCGTATCCATGGGTAAATGCAACGTGTTGACTTTCCCATGATCGGGTCTCATTTAAGTCAAGTTCCCTTGCCCCTAATAGGACTTGTGTCGTTTCACCATTTATTTGGTATCGATCTGAATCGAGTACGTCGGAGAATCGGTAAAACTCACGCTCTCCTTGTAGCCGATCGAATGTGCCTTGAACGACAACGGGATCTAACACTCGGATGTTGCGTACGGTTGAAGCGTTAGATAGGAGATCAACTGCAGTTATTTCTGTATCAAAGTCATCAATTTGGACTTCTAGTACTTGATCTAAACCAAAAGCCTGTCGAGTGGCGTCAATATTGCGCTCAATGTAGAGCGCTTCTTTTTCTGACTCGGCGGGTTGAACTCGTAAGCTTTGTATAACTGCTGGGTAAATATTTCCCATCACTAGCGCGACGAATGCCCAAAGACCTACAGCAAGTGATGGCAGGACCCATCCTTTACGGCGAATATTTACTAGAAGAAGAACAACCGCTAAGAGCGAAATTAGGATCAATAAATTCGTGGCAGGTAGTTGTGCTTTGACATCGGTATAACTTGCACCGTCAACGTGCCCCCGAGTTGAAGTGGTGAGTTCAAAGCGGGCGAACCAATAATCAACTGCTTTTACTATGGCGAGGAAAGCAAGGATTACTGATAAGTGTGCTTTAACTCTTGGTTGTACTCTGTCGCCCGATGTTTGTAAACGTATACCGCCATTTACGTAGTGAGCGATAACGGTTATAAAAAATACGATTAGGAGGCTTCGGAAAAACCAGTTAACCACGAATGTTAAAAAGGGAAGTTGGAAGACATAGAAACTAATGTCTTTACCGAATTGAGCGTCAGCTGCAGAGAAATCCACACCGTTTGTGAAAAGGAGCCATTCTTGCCATCTTCCCGATACTCCAATTCCAACGATTAAAGCAAGAACAATTGAGACGATGAGTTGGATGCGTAATGTTCTATTGCCAAAAAGTTCGTGGAACCGACCCAAAATATCTTCTTCTGGCCCGGGTGGGCGTATTGATGGAGCTAAACGATTTGCTACTCGTAAGTTCACAAATAGGAGAGCAAAGAAAAGGAAGGTAAAGATCAGTACAAGTACAATTTGAGCGCCAAATACTGAAGTGAAGACTTCGCCGTGTCCTAGTTGATCGAACCAAAGAAAATCTGTGTAAAAACTTGCTAATCCACGGAAGAACATCAGCCCAAAAGTGACGACGGCAAAAAGTCCGATGGCTATTGTTCGGATCCTTCTTGGGTTCCTTCCCGACCCTCTACCTCTGCCTCTGCCGGTTCCCCGAAATCCTCCACCGGCTATTCGTGGGCCAGATCTTGGAGAGTTCGGTGGTTCAGGCGGAGAGGTTCCTTCTGGATTCATAGTTGAATCCTACCGGCCTATTTAGACCCTCTACACGTTGACTTTAGTTATTTGGGAGAGAGAGATTTGATGCATTTCCTCCAGCTTCCGTGAGTGCTGCTAATGCCTCTTCAAGATTTGCTACTGCCACAACCTTCATATTCTTTGCGTGTTTAGCGGCTTCTTCGTATTCGTTTGTTGGGACAAGAAATAAATCAACGCCAGAGCGTCGAGCGGTAATTGTTTTTTGTACTATTCCGCCGATTGGTCCTACATCTCCATTTGGAGAGATCGTGCCAGTTGTAGCCACTCGCAATCCTCCGGTTAACTCACCGGGAGTTACTAGATCTAGGACAGACAATGTGAGAGATAGCCCTGCAGAATTACCTCCCACTGCACCAGTGTCGAAATGAACTGAGAAGGGCATGCCTGGTGCATCTTCAATTCTGCTTTGTGCTCCAATTCCGAGGAAAGCGGCATCTGGATTATCCGGTCGTGAGCCTAAAACAACAGCTACTTGACGTTGGTTTTCACCATCAACAGATTCAACATTGAAGAAGACGGTGTCTCCTGGAGAATAAGTTTGGAGTTGTGAAATCAATTCTTCGGAGGTTTTCAACTCTGTCCAGTTAGATAAATCGAGTGTGTCGTCTGCAGTAATTGCAGTTATGACGTCATCAGTGGTGAGAAGTCCTTCAGCGGGGCCCTGTACTTCCACCATCCCGACTCCGGTTGCTATATAGGGTTCGTAGCCGAGGTGTCGAAGTGCTACAGCTACTGCAGTCATTTTTGATGATTTCATTAACTGTAAGTTGAATGCTCGGACTTCACTTCGGTTTCGTTCTCCGAGGATTACATCTTCGTCAATCAGCAAGATTGACTCATCAAATGTTCCTTGAAGAAATTCCCACCCATTTACATCTGAATCTTGAGAAACAGTGGTAAACAGAATTTCTCCTTCGGGTAAAAATGTTTCTGTTCCAGAAATGACTACACGTTCGGTGAGAGGATTAACTGATCCTGGAGCGTACGCATAGTAAGGGAATTGGACAAAAGACATAACAATTACAACGACAAGGCCGATAAGGAAAAGTATTTGTGGCCATTTTCGTTGATTTGATGAATCGGTTACTTCTGCTATTTGTTCATGATCAGTAGGTATTTCTTCCGGTGTGACATGGTGTCCTGTACTCTTTTCATTAATGTTGTCTTCCATGTCATCTGTTGCTTTCGGAGTCAGTTTTCTGATTTTCTTTTTTTGGATCCGTTTTTTTACTGATTTCTTTAAGCCTGCCATGATTCAAATCATTTTCCCTGTCACTAAACCAATAGTTGGAAGAAGAAAAGATGTTTTTTTATACAGAAATGATTTGCACACCATTGGTAGGAACTGGTTGCCTCCTGATGGTGATGTTGAGAAAGGCATAGACCAGAAGTGGAATATTGGTGCTTTGGCTGGGATTTGGTTTCAACCACCAAGAAAAGTCGCGACTGGTAAGAAAGCGAAGATTCAGTGGTGGCATCGTCTGAGATCCATCATTTTTATTGTTGCCATCGTTGTTGGGGGCGGTATGGCGATCGCTACTGTTCTTGGGGTCATATTTTTTGCTTCTGGTTTTTTGCTTGAACAATTTATTGGGTGAACCAATTTGAACAAATATATACATAAAGAAGAGCCACCTATAAAAGAGGTCTCTGAGCGTCGTCGTGAAATTATCCTTGCTGGTCACGGAAAAGGAAATCTTACGAACTCAGAAATCATCAAGTATCTAAGTGATGATGCTCCTGAGTTAAGAGAAGTGGCGTTGAATGCAGTCCTGCAATTGGATTTAGACGCGGAGGAAAATATTTTTCATGCCCTTTCTGATGAAAATCAAAATGTAAGAAGGCGTGCTCTTGAGTTAGTGGTTAAATTGCCGTCTAGTCAAAAACAGATAGATCAGACTCTCTTATTGTTGAAAGACCCTTCATCATTTGTTGTTGAAATGGCATGCTGGGTTATTGGAGAAATCGGAGACACGTATAGAGATACTGCTCAATTAGTTGATGAGATACATACTGTTGTTTCTGAACATGAGGATTCTCTTTGTCGAGAAGCAGCAGTTGCGTGTTTAGGTTCTCTTGGCCACAGTGACGGTTTACCGGCAATCCTCGCTGCCTTGGAAGATAAACCAAATGTTCGACGTCGAGCTACTTTAGCTCTCGCTCCATTCGAGGGGCCAGAAGTGGATGAAGCGCTGAAACGAAAATTAGAAGATCGAGATTTGCAAACTCGTCAAGCTGCTGAAGATCTTCTTTCTTAACTAAGACACTTCATAATTCAATCATCCACTTCGCAATGAACTTGTTTCAACTAACGTTTAAGGTAAGTAGGGGAAGGACAACACCATGTTTAATTCAAAGAAAACTTTGGCAGTTCTATTATTTATGGTTTTAGTTATTGCTTCTTGTAGTAGTAAAGCTGATGACAGTGCTTTACTTGATGCGTTAGATGACGCTGAAGAAGCATTAGAAGAAGCAGAAGAAGCGCGAGATGAAGCAATTGATGCTTTAGAAGATGCAACGGATGCACTTGAAGAGGCAACAGACGCGTTAGAGGACGCCACTTCCACTACCGAAGCTACTACTACAACAGAAACAGAAACAGAAACAGAAACAGAAACAACAACTACAACTGAAGCTCCAGAATGTACCGGCGATGCATTGCCCGATGGCATCACTCTTGATCCTTCAGAAGCAAACGAAGGTGACGTAGATGGAGATAGCAACGTTGATCAAATATGGGCGACAACAGTAGATGAAGGATCTAGTTCGTTCACAGCGTACCTAGTTGTCTTAATGGGTGATAGCGAAGACCGCTATCACGTAATTGAAATCGGAGGCGGTTTAATGCCTGAAGCTGGTGCTTGGGCTAGTCACGACATTGACGATAACGGAGCTGTTGAAGTATGGCTATCGATTCCTGATGTTAGACGCACAGTTCCAGGTGGACTTGCTGTTTTCAGCGATTGCGCTCTAACACTAGTTACAAATTCTGAAACCGGTTATAGATGGGTTTTAAGAGGATCAGATAGTTACACGCCCATGCCGCCTTTCTACCGATCTGCATGTCAAATCATTGAAGGAACCACGGTCTATTCACAAGTAAAATCAGATTTAGAAGATAGCGGTGATATGGATTCCGAGTGGACTTTAGACATTTCACCTTTCCGGCTTGAAGGAACCGAGATGGTACCTGCAACTGAACTGGTAACTATTCCTGAAGGAGCACTTTCAGGAACCTTCTCAAGTTTCAACGATGCTTTTGATTACGCGGCTGACTACGGGTTCGAAGAAAGTTCCTGTAGTTGATTGAAGTAATTCAATAACGTCAAATACAACAAATGAGTGATGTTATCGACCGACTTTTCGTGGTCGTGAGTCCATAAACATTGCACGCATAGCTTCAAAACTTTCTATGCATTGCCCTGCTCCAAGGACTACACATTCAAGTGGCTCTTCAACTTGATAAACCGGGACACCAGTTTCCTCGGCTAGCCGTAAATCAAAGCCACTTAAAAGTCCACCACCACCTACTAGATGAATACCTTGTGTGATGAGATCTTGGCCGAGTTCCGGTGGTGCTTGTGTTAAGCACGTGACGGCGGATTCGATCATGGCTGTGACTGGTTCATTAATTGCTTTACGCACTTCGGTTGCGGTCAGGATTACTTTTTTAGGTAATCCTGTCATTAGCTCTCGGCCGGTCACTTCCGCTCGTAACTCGGCTGGCATTGGGGCTGCGGAACCTATTTGGATTTTGATTTCTTCTGCGGTGTGTTCACCGATAGCCATTCCATATTCGTTTCTTAAGTAATCCTGAATGGCAGTGTCGATATCAAATGAGCCAACTCGAACTGCTTCTAAGGCGACAACACCGCCAAGGGACAGCATGGCGGATTCTGAAGTTCCGCCGCCTATATCAACCACCATGTTGCCCACTGGTTCACTAATGGGGAGGTTCGCTCCAATGGCAGCGGCAAGAGGTTGTTCAATGAGTTGAGCGTCAGTAGCGCCGGCTCGTCTGGCTGCTTCGGTTACTGCTCTTCTCTCAACTGCTGTAATGGCTGAAGGAACACAAATAAGAACTTTTGGACGGTTAAACCTGCTTACTCCCACTCTTTCGAAGAGGACTCGAACCATGCGTTGGGTGATATCGAAATCTTTTATTGCTCCTTTTCGAAGTGGCCGTTCAGCAACAATATGGCCCGGGGTTCTGCCGATCATTTTCCATGCTTCATTTCCCATAGCGAGAACTTCGCCGGTGCGTTTATTTAAAGCAATCACTGAGGGTTCAGCGAAAACGAGTCCTTCGCCTCGGGTGTAAACCAAGGTATTAGCTGTTCCTAAGTCAATAGCGAGATCTCGTGCCATGTTCTCTACCTACTTCTCAAACGGCTGTTCTTGGGGTAATTCTTCATATGACCGTAGGACGCTTGATGGTTGAGCTGGAGATCCAGATCTACTCCTCTTCGTGCCATTTTGATGAAGATTTCTTAAAGTGTTTCGTAGTTCATTTGGATCTTGGGGGCGAGAACGTGGACGGCTTACTACCCAAACCAGGATTGATCCAATAAAAGCAAAAGCGACTCCTCCGGCAAGAAACAGTACGGAAGAACTCATGTTAAGGAAGCCTTGTCTTTGGGCTGTGGGAGTTCGGAGATATTGAGGACATGTTGAGCGTCCACACCCCAGTTTTCATTTTCTCCCCATTTTTCGTACTTCCAAATTGGAACAGTTGCTTTGAGCGCGTCTATGCAAAATCGAGATGCTTCGAATGCGTCTTTGCGGTGCGGGGAAGAAGCTACAACGATGACAGCTGTTTGGCTTATTTCGACTTTTCCTGTTTTGTGAAGTAATGCCAATCTTCTTATTTCAGGCCATCGTGCCCGTGCTTCTTTAACAATTTCCTTCATTCTGGGAAGTGCTTGTTCTTCATAAGCTTCATAAGCGAGTTCGGTTACATCCGGTCGTTCAGGGGCGTGGTCTCTAGCGTTTCCGGTGAAGAGCACCACTGCTCCGCAGTCTGGTTTATTGACCCAGTCAAGGGCTTCTTGAACAGGGAGATCTTCGGCATGCAATGCACACCAATCATCTTCTGTGAGAGATGAAAAATTTGAAGATTCTTCTAATAGTTCTGACATCTATTTCATCGTACGACCCGATTGTTAGGGCTCCACGTATTTTAGGGACCTACTTGGGTTCTCGAAATGTTCGTACTATTCCGGAAATAACGAATCCAACGATTATTGCGGCAGCGATAAACGCTAAGCGTTGACGGCTTCCAGCATTAAGTTGATCGCTTAATTTAGGTTCATAGCCAACGACATAGGCTTCTTCGTTGGTGTGTTGGGCTTCCCAACCTAACTCTTTTATTCGGTCGTTAGAAATAATCCATGGATAGATGGTGTAGGGCACTATGGAAGCGGGTGCGTCTGTTAAACCGATTTGCCATCTTATTGATGCGGCGAGTCGAGCGATAAAGGCCGGCACCCGTATTCGCGGCACCGGGCCGCTTAATTCTGCTAAAAGAGCGGAGGACATCCAACCGTCTGGGGCGACATTGATTGGTCCGTCAAAGTTATTTTTTACCACGCAAATAACCGCTTCTGCGAGGTCGTCTGCGTGAAGGAACTGGCCCATGGGGTCGCCTTCTTCTGTGCGGATGTTCTTTGCTGACTCTAGAACCCTTGCAAGTCCACCTGGTCTTTCTTCTCCGACTGTGACTGCGGTTCGTAACACGGAAACAGAACGTTTTTTATTCTTTTCCGCCCATTCACGTGCAATTTTTTCAAGAGCGGCACGGTGTTCAGCAAATCGGAAACCTGGGCATGGGCGGATTTCTGCATCTTCTGTAAGGGGTACGGGATTGTCTTCCCAGGCCCCGTAAACCATTGCGGAGGAGCGGATAACAAAATGAGTGACTCCTGCTGTGTCGGCGGCAGCTAATAGTCGCTCAGCGACAGCAAGCATGTTATGTCCAGGGTCTTCTTCAACGTCATGTGCTTGAACGCCGGAAGCAAGATGCACGACGATATCCGCGCCGGTAAGAAGTGCCCGTAAATCTGCAACAGCTAAATCAACGGTTTGTAATGTGACTTCTGGATTTAAAGAAATTCCGGATCGGCGGTCTAATCCAAGCACGTGATATCCCTCTTCAGCGAGGCGTGAACATACTTGACGGCCAACTGCTCCTGTGGATCCTGTAACCACAACGCGAGGCTTCTGGGTGTTCATTGCTCTACGATGCCTTTGTGGACATTAACGAAACACCAGATGATGAATTTGATGAAAATCCGTTTGAGCAGTTGGGTGATTTTTTTAAAGTCATAGGATCAAGTGATTTTAGTGGTATTTCAAAAATTAACCCTAATGAAAATGCTCGCCGTTTGGCTATGTCAATAGCTGCTGATGGTCGACCGGAAACAAATATTGATCCAGTTGCTCGGATGGAATATGAACAATTAGCGAGAGTGGCGCAATTACAGGTTGAGAATAAAACTGGTCTTTTAATTAATCGTGGTCATCCTTTAGTTATTGAGCCCCTTAACCGGTCTTTGTGGGCGGAAAGAAGCATTAGTTCGCTCGAGCCGTTACTTTCGCAAATGACTGATTCTTTACAAGAGGGGATGCCTGATCCCGAGACTCTTAAAGAGAATCTTCCAAGTGAGGATTTCCTTGGGCTCCCTGAGGGTGCTATGGAGGCGTTTGCTGAAATATTTGCAGCTATTGTTCCGCAAATTTCTAGTATCACGACGGGGACTATGGTTGGGCGGCTCGCCACTCGGAGTCTCGGAAGTTACGATCTTCCAATCCCCCGCAACGAAGATCATCTTCTCGTGATTGACCCGAATATTAGTGATTTTGGTAAGGATTGGAGTTTGCCTGTTGACGGCCTCAGACTTTGGGTGTGTCTTCATGAGTCGCTTCATCATGCACTATTTGGTGTCGCTCATGTTAATGAAGCAATTAGCGATCTTCTGAAACGTCATGCAAGTAGTTTTCAGAATGACCCGTCTGCGCTTGAGGAACAATTAAATGAGATGGGAATTTCGCCAGACCCTGAAAGTCTTTTAAATATCGGTGAAAATATTGATCCTCAATTTATTTTGGGTGCCGTAAGGTCTGCTGATCAAGAAGAGTTGCTTCCTCATCTTGAAGCGCTTGTCGCGGTAGTGATTGGTTACGTGGACTATTTCATGGATGAGATAGGTACAGGTCTTGTTCCGAACTATTCAATGATCACCGAGGCTCTTCGTCGGCGACGTGTTGAAACTAGTGAAGCAGACCGGTTTGTTGAAAAAGTTCTTGGACTTAATCTCACACAAGATCAGGTGGATCGTGGCGCGAGTTTTGTTAGTGGAGTAATTAAATGGGGTGGAGCCGATGATCTGTTCAGATTATGGGAAGATAAAAGATGTCTTCCCACCCCAAATGAGGTGGAGAACCCTCGTCTTTGGTTAGCGAGAACAGAACTTCTTGATACGTAATCCTCTATTGATCTGGATCTATATTTTCTCTTTCCCAAATCGGTAGTTGGCCGTCTGGGCGATCAGATTTTGTTGGAGTAGCACGTCGTCGTGACTCTTGTGTAGCGATGTGATACCAGAGAAGAGCTGCGGAAGAAATTCCTGCTAATCCGGCATATCCCCAGTGAGGGTGTATGGGTGCCAAAGCAGCGATGAGTGCGCCTATTGCCCAGCTCATTTGGAAACGTCCTTCAAATTTTGCGAAGAATCTTCCGTGGTTTGCGTCTGGTGCGTCACGTTGAACGAGCGAGTCGAACGCTAATTTGGCTGTGCCTCCAGCGATGGTGGTGACAAAGGAAATAAGAACGGCAGCGAGAACTCCCAGTGCGAATGCGGCGGTTATAGCTCCGGTAAAAAGTAAGAGAAGTGCAAGAAAGATTATTCGTTCTTCGATGAATCTTTTTCTCATGCGTGGTGCAAGATTTGCTCCTATGAGCATTCCAAGTCCGGCTGCGACCATAACTACTCCGAAATGCCAAGCAGGAGCCCCAGGGGTTCCAAAAACATCTTGATTACGGAGATGGCCAGTTGCTACTCCGGCTGCTTCACCGATGCCGCTTAGTGATAGTCCTTCGTCACCGCCTCGGAATTCGAAAGCGAGCAAAAAGGTTACAAAACCTACTGCTGCGCGTAAGAAAGCCATCGTTGCTGCGGTGTAAACGATGCTTTCTGTTTTAAGTTCTGTTATTTCGTTAGCGGATGCTGGTTTTTTGGCCACGACGGTTTTTGGTACCTGTAATGCGTACAAGGTCGTTATTCCAAATCCGAATACGGCTACCCATGCTGGCCAAGCATCTCCACCTAATAGAGCCAGGCCTCCGATTGCTGCTCCAGCCATAGAGCTCAATGCTCCAACGACACTGAGTTTGGCGTTGCTTTCCACGAGACCGAGATCGGATCGCACTAACTCAGGCAGCACGGCGCTTTTAGCTACGGAATAGCTTTTCCCAAGAACAAGGAATCCGAATGCTTCGGGAAATAAAAGAAGGCTGTCAATGTGGCGAGTCATTAGCCATGCTAAAACACCTCGTCCGATTGTGGTGAAAAGAATCATCCTTCTCCGGCCACCAGAAATTCTGTCAATTAGAGGACCTATGAGTGGAGTAACTACTGCAAAGGGGGCAATAGTGAGAACTAAATAAAGGGCAACCCGCCAACGAGCAGCACTTGGGTCAACAGAGAAAAATACTGATCCGGCAAGAGCTACTGCGATCATGGCATCGGACATGGTTCCGAACGCGTGGGTTCGCCCTAATCGAGCAAACGGTGTTAGCCAAAGACCAGACGGTGTGTTTTCTTTTTTAGGCCTCAAGGAGGATTCGTCATCTAAGTCCACAACTTAAGACTATGCCTTACTTTCTATTAGGTGTTGCTGTATTTGTATCCCACACCTCGGACAGTGATAATTTTTTTTGGATCTTTATGGTTAGCTTCGATTTTGTTGCGAAGACGCTTTATGTGGACATCAAGGGTTTTGGTATCGCCGACATAATCAAATCCCCAGATTCGATCAATTATGGTGTCTCGAGTTAGAACAAGGTTTGGGTTTTCCATAAGTAAAACAAGAAGATCGAATTCTTTGAGGGGCATCATTACCTGTTGATCGTCTACTAAGACTTCGTGACGACTTAAATTAACGGAAACATTGCCTACCTTAAGTAGGGAGTCATTGTCTGTTTGGTTTCCTAATGCTGGTTTTGTTTTTTTAGTGTCTTCAGCTCGGCGAAGCACTGATCTGATTCGTGCTACCAATTCCCGTAGCCGGTAAGGCTTTGTTACGTAGTCATCTGCTCCGATTTCTAAACCGAGAACAGTGTCAATTTCTTCTCCTTTGGCTGTGACCATGATGATTGGTACATCTGACTTTGTACGGATTTCTCTGCAAACATCTATTCCAGATATTTCTGGAAGCATGATGTCAAGAAGAATTAAGTCAGGTTTGGTTTCTTCAAATATTTTTAGAGCTTCGGTCCCATTTATGGCGACATTGACTATAAATCCCTCGCGTTCTAAACCTACTGTTAATGCGTCAACAAACGAATCTTCATCTTCGACTACAAGTATTTGTTTCTTATCCATGTTCCGCTCTTTCTTTTTCTTTCAAAGTTTGAGCTGGAATATGAACAGTGACTGTTGTTCCTTCGTGTTCAATGGAATGAACCTCTACTGTCCCTCCATGTTGTATGGCGACGTTGCGGACAATTGATAAACCAAGTCCTGTTCCGCCGCTTTGACGGCTTCTAGCGCGGTCAACTCTATAAAAACGTTCAAATATTCTTTCTTGTTCACGTTCTGGAATCCCTATACCAGTATCTTGCACCTGCAATTTCACTAGTGGTTTTTCATCATTAATGTATTCAAGAGTAACTTTCACTTCACCGTTGTCTTCGGAATATTTGACTGCGTTTTCAATTAAATTATGCACAAGGCTTATGAATTGGAGGCGATCTCCACTAATAAAAGTTGAAGCAGTTTGTGTTTGTATTCTCACTCTCCTGTTGTCTGCCACTGTTGAGAGACGGTCAACCACTTCTCCAACTATTTCTTCAAGATCTATTACGGTTCTGTCGTCTAATAATTGTCCTTCTATCCTGCTTAGATCAAGAATGTCGTTAACTATTCTTCCTAATCGCTGAGATTCAGCCTCTAGTCGCTTTGATAAACGTGCTATTACTTCAGGATCGGATTCTTGTGTAAGGGTTTCAGCTAATAAACTGACTGCTCCAATGGGTGTTTTTAGTTCGTGACTCACATTTGCTACGAAATCACTACGCACTGTTTCGATCCGGTTTTGTTCTGTGACGTCTGATAGCACCGCTATTGATCCAATGACATCGTCAAGTTCGTTCAATTGACGGGTTGTTATCTCAATTGTTCTTTGTGGGGGGCCGGGAGTTCGAACTTGCTCAGAGTTTTGGTTTTCCTTAATTGCAGCATGTAAACATTCTCTGACCTTATGGCCGATGACTCCGTTCTCCCAAGAATCAATCAAGGCATCAGCAGTATTGTTTCTAAAAACTATTTCTCCTTTTTTATCTGCAATAACTACTCCCATTGGGACAGTGTCTAACGCTCTTTCAGTAATCTGGTAACCAGGTGTATCTACAGAGTGATCTTCAAGAGGCTTATTCTTGATTCTCTTACCAAGTAAGTAGCCGACAATTAGAGATAATAAACAACCGGCGACTAAAGCAACTAACACATCTTTAGCCTTCCTGATCTATTTCCTCATACCAACCTTGAAATGGAAGATTCATCTCCACAGCTGCTGTTGGTGCCAAAGCGGTAACGGTTGCATAACCTTCACGTAGCTTCGCAGAGTCTGTTCCTTCGGGTATCTGTCCATCTGTGGGTAAAAGGTCTATGTGTATTCCTGTTTCGTCTTTTCCAACAATGCTGGTTTGTACTCCGCCTAAAGGTGCCAAGTCGCATTGGGCTAGACCTTTTACTTCCGCCAATTTCACATTTGGGACATTTAGGTTCAGTACTGTTCTTGGTGGTGCGCTTGTTAGCCACCGTAATAACGGAGTAGCAATCGCCGCTGCAGTGGGCCATTCCCATAGATCAGATCCTTCTTCTGTGCCATCGCCGAGACTGACCGCTAACCCTGGACAATCAAATTTGGAAGCTACAAGTGTGGTAGCGACTGTTGCAGAGTACATCGTTGATCTACCGGTGTTAGGGCCTTTGTTTATTCCTGAGATTAAATAATCTGGGGGGTCCCCGAATCCTCCCAGCATTGCAAGCATCACGATGAGAGCAGGAGGAGCGTCAACGGAAAACGTTTCTATCTCTTCAATTCCGTCAAGATTAATTGAAGAAACAGATACATGATCTGGATTAGTTAAGGGCCCTAAGGCAGCAGATGCCCCGCTCCAGTTAATTGAAGGAGCGGCAATAACTGGGGTGAAACCTAATTCTTTAGGTACTCGGGCTAATTCTTTGAGTCCCGGTGAGTAAATTCCGTCGTCATTGGTAACCAATACTCTTTTCGTCTTAGTCACCTTTTTGTCCTCTCAGAGACGTGTGTCCTCTGATTCGTCGAAGTAATCAAGTTGATCTACTGGCATATCGTAGCGGTATCCGACTCCACGAATTGTGATAACCCGTAACGGTCTTTGTGGGTCGTCTTCGATCCGAGAACGAATTCTTCGGATGTGGACATCGAGAGTTTTAGTGTCTCCGACATAATCTGTTCCCCACACTGCATCAATTAAGTCATCTCGTGACAAGGCCCGTCCTGCGTTCGCCACCAACTGTAATAACAATTCGTACTCTTTAAGTGGGAGCGCAATAAGCTGGTCATTTAGTAAGACTTCATGCCGATCTTGATCAATAACAAGATCTCCTGCTTTTAGTCTGCTCGGCACGTTTTCGATGGCTTTATCCTGATTTCGCGCTTCTGCTCGTCGTAGTATGGCTCGAACTCTGGCTACAAGTTCTCTGAATTGATAAGGCTTTGTCACATAATCATCAGCGCCAAGTTCTAAAGCTACGACTGCATCTACTTCTTCTGTTTTTGCAGTAACCATTACGATTGGTACTTCAGATTTCAGGCGAATCAATCTACAGACATCAAGACCTGACATGTTTGGAAGCATCACGTCTAGGAGAACAAGATTTGGGGTCTTCCGTTCAAAAGCTTCAATCGCTGAAACGCCGTCTGCTACCCACTCCACATCAAATCCTTCACGGGTAAGACCCACCGTAAGGGCGTCCGCGAATGACTCTTCATCCTCAACTAAAAGAATGTACGGATTGTCAGACAACTATTCCTCCTTGGATTTTTTTTCTTTATATTCAATGCGAGCGCGGCCAGTGTCTTCTGGTAAACGGCCAGAAACCATGTATGAAACTCTTTCACCTATGTTCACTGCGTGGTCGCCGATACGTTCGTAATAGCGTCCTATGAGCGCCATTTGGACAACTGGCTGAACTTCCCCACTCCCACCTTCAGCATCTTTAAAAAGACCTTCTAGGAAATCAATGTGGAGGCCATCGAGACGATCATCAATGTCTTCTAAAGCGCTCGCTAAGCCTTCGTTGTTTTGATAGTAAGCATCCGCTGCCAGGTTTAATAGCCGAATAGCTTCGTCGCTCATAAGTGCGAGATATGCCTTAGTTGATGACGGTATTTCATAACCAAGAATTCTCCGATTTGCTTTGCATATATTGCTTGCTAGGTCAGCTGACCTTTCAAGTTCTCCCACAATCCATAGAGCACTAATCACTGCTCGAAGGTCGCCGGCTACAGGATTTTGAAGTAAAAGTACAGACTGACATTTCTCTTCAATTTCTAAAGCAAGAGCGTCAACTTCATCATCCTCGTCGATTATGCGTTGAGCATCTTCTAGGTTTGTTTCAAAAAGTGCTTCTGTCGCTTGAGTAACTCTTTCACTTGCCATTGAGCCTAAGTGGGCAATGTCTTCGCGAATTTCTTCTAATTCTTGATGAAAACTTTTTCGGCTTTCATTCTGCATGGTTGGTTCTCCTTTCTATAAAACTTGGGTGGTTACCCAAATCTTCCTGTTACGTAATTTTCTGTGCGTTGGTCTTCTGGGGTAGAAAAAATCTTTTCGGTTGAATCACATTCGATCATCACGCCAGTGGGACGAGTGTTGTCTGCTCCGGGCTCAGTTGAAAAGAAAGCCGTTCTACTGCTCACACGAGCAGCTTGTTGCATGTTGTGGGTGACAATCACTATTGAATATTCTTCTTTAAGTTCCTGCATTAGATCTTCTATCCGTGTTGTAGCTATTGGATCTAACGCAGAGCAGGGCTCATCCATGAGTAAGACTTCAGGCCCAACCGCTAAAGCTCGAGCGATACAAAGTCTTTGTTGCTGCCCACCAGATAATCCAAGGGCTGAATCTTTTAATCGATCTTTTACCTCATCCCATAGGGCTGCTTTTTGAAGTGATTGTTCAACAACCTCGTCTAATCCTTTTTTCATCCCTCCAACTCTTGGACCAAATGCCACATTGTCGTAAATGGTTTTCGGGAACGGGTTTGGTTTTTGAAATACCATTCCAATGCGACGCCGAACCGCTACTGGATCTACTTGTGAGTCATAAAGATTAATTCCACGAAATTTGACTTCTCCGGTAACTTTCGCTGTCTCAATTAAGTCGTTCATTCGGTTCAAACAACGAAGAACGGTAGATTTTCCACACCCGGATGGCCCTATCATGGCCGTGATTTGATTACGTGGAACAGAGAATTCAACATCTTTTACAGCTTTAAAATCGCCATAAGAGACATTTAGTTCTGAAATGTCAAAAACTAGTTCTGTTTCTAATGTTCCTTCTTCCGAGTGTTGGGGCTCAGGAGTAACAGTTTCCTCAGGCTCTGTATTCTCTTTGGTTTCTATATTCATTTTTTGTATCACTTTCTTCGTTTCTCAAATCTGTTGCGAAGTAAAATTGCTATTGAATTAAGTGCAAGAACGAAAACGAGTAAGACAACGATTGCTGCTGCTGCCGCTCCTGCAAAGCCAGGATCTCGGCCAGAATTTTGTGTCCACTCAGTTATAACAATCGGCATCGCTACGAATCGTTCTTTAAGCGCCCCAAGGTCAAGAAATCCGGGGTTTGTCCCTAATCTTCCGGTTACTGCACCAACTAATATGAGAGGTGCTGCTTCTCCGATAGCTCGTGACATGGCAAGAAGTGTTCCTGTGAGTATGCCTGGGGCGGCATAGGGAAGAACTTGTCTGCGTACTACTTCCCAGCGTGTCGCTCCGACACCGTATGCTCCTTCCCGTAGGCTTTGCGGGGTAGCTCGAATAGCTTCTGAAGCCGTGATTATCACTATGGGTAGAACGAGAATGGAAAGAGTTAATGCTGCAGATAGTAAGGATTTTCCCCCCGTCCACTTCCCGAATGTATTCACAAAAATGAAGAGTCCAAGTAACCCATAAACAACGGAAGGAACACCAGCAAGGTTGCGGATATTGATTTCAATAAATCGAGTTAACCGATTTTTTGGTGCGTACTCCTCGAGGTATATTGCTGCACCTATTCCAATTGGGAAAGCGACAATAGCGGTAGTGACAGCTATCCAAAATGAGCCAACTAAGCCTTGATGGACTCCTAATTTCTCATCTATTGATCTTGATCGGAGAGTTCCAGATAGAAAATCTCCGAACCGAGTTGAGAGTGTTCCCCACCCATTTTGTACTACGTCAACAAGTAATACCGTCAAAATTAGTAGTGCAAGGAAAAGTCCTAATTGAAGAAAGGTTCGGAAAATAATTCCTCTTGGATCAGAGTTTCTTCTTCTAATTTCGTCGTTTATACGATCCGTTGCTTTCCCATCATTTAGGGTGCTTCCAATTTTCATTAGTAGCGCTCCTGAACTCGTCGCACGAAACGGTCAGCGACCATGTTCAACATGAAAGTTATTGCAAAGAGTAATAATCCGACGAAGAAAAGGCTTTGAAAAGTAAGTCCTTCCCCTTTTACTTGGTCCGTGCCGCTAGCTAGCGAAGCCATTGCGGCGGTCATCGTGAGGCTTCCTTCGAATGCGGAGTGTGTGTATCCAGCACTGTCTGCTGCTCCGCCGGCAATAAAAACCACCATGGTTTCGCCTATGGCTCTGGATGTCGCAACAATAAAACTTGCGACGATGCCAGATATTGCTGCTGGGAATACCACTCTTGAGGAGATAACTGATTTTCGTGCTCCAAGTCCGGCTCCTGCTTCGCGTAAATCTAACGGAACTGCTTTCATGGCATCTTCAGAAACCGAAGCGACAAGGGGGATAGTTAACAGCCCAACGCCTACACCTGCAGCTGCCAAAGATCCGGCTGAGGCATCTTCATTAAGCCTTCCGATTATCTCTGGGGCAATGAAGAACAAGGCAAAGAAACCCAACACAACGCTTGGCACGCCAGCAAGAATTTCTAAAACTGGTTTAATAAAGGCGCGGGTACGACTTGAAGCATATTCAGATAGATATATGGCTGCTGCTAAACCAATTGGTCCAGCTACTGCCATTGCAATACCAGTTGTTATGAGTGTTGCAACAAATAAAGTCTTTACGTCATATAGCCCACGGCGTGGGTACCAGCCTTCGCTCCATGTGCTAGCCCAGTCAATGCCGACTATGAAATCCCAAGCTTCTGAGAATAAAGAAAAAACTAAAACGATTGAAATAACAACTGAAATAAGAGCTGTAAATAGAAGTAGAAATTTTGCGTTTCGTTCTTTGCGAACACGACGCGGAGCGGTCTGAAGATCTTCGATGGTGACTGTACCGCTCACAACAGTCTTCCTTTAATTTACTTCGACTTTTAAATAACTAACCACACCCGAATAGTAAAAAAGATAGGTAACGAATAAGAAAGAATTAAGTAAACAAAACGTAAACAGTTGAAGAATAAGCAGAAACCAGGATCAGCAATTCTCGAGAGAGGGGGGTTGCCGATCCTGGTTATTCGCTGCTTTATTCAACGATTTGTGGGAACTAGCGTGAGCTCCAAGTGTTTTGTGTTGCCGCCATTTCAGCAGCTGCAAGTGGAACGTATCCAACTTCGGTCACTGCATCTTGGAGTGAAACTTCGGTCATAAAGAAGTCAACATAAGCTTCAAGAGCAGGATTATCTGCAAGTTTGGCTGGATTCACATAGATGAACAATGGCCTGCTTAATGGATACTCACCTGAAGCGATAGTGGCTGGTGTAGGAGCGACACATCCGTCTCCCCCATCCATTTCAAGGAGTTTGACATCTGCAGCGTTTGCTGCGAAAGCAAACCCGACCCAGCCAAGACTGGTATCGCTTCCTTGAATACCAGTGAGAATAACATTGTCGTCACCTGAAGAAACATAGTCTGGGCGTGCTTCCCGCGATTCCTGATCACGAGATTTAGCTATTGATTTGAATGTCATTTCATTAAATGAATCAAAAGTTCCAGACTCAGCACCCGGTCCGAAAATATCAAGCGGCGCATCGGGGAAACCACCGGTTCCACCGAGCTCTACTGCAAGATCATTTGCATCTGACCAAGAATCAAACCCAGTTGATTCAGGACCAACCAGAGCGTAAAGGTCTCCTTTTGAAACACAATCCACAGCATCATTATTTGCATTGGTCATAACACCAATACCGTCGATACCAACTTGTAATTCGATGTACTCAACACCAGTCGCAGCACATGCCTCTGCTTCCGCGTCTTTAATGGCACGAGACGCACCAGAAATGTCTGTCTCTCCATTACAGAACAATTCAAAACCATCACCAGTACCCGGACCATCAACATTGACAGCAACACCAGGAGCGACGTCTTCAAACAATTCAGCTACACGAACAGAAACCGGTTCAACAGTTGAAGAACCAGAAATCTCAACCGTTCCTTCCAGACTTTCGACTTCTTCTACTGACTCAGATGCAGATGCAGATGCAGATGCAGATGCAGATGCAGTTTCTGAAGAAGATGATGAACTATCTTCACTGCTGCTACAACCGAAAACAACAGCAGTACATGCCAGCAAAGCAAAAAGATTAATCAACCTACGCTTCATAACGTTTCCTTTTCTAGATTTTAAGATTGACGGCCTATCCGCCAAATCTTCTCAGCACAACCATAAAAAAGACGGCTAAACAGAAGCCGATCATTTGGAGAACTTAAGGTAAACAGTTGATAAAAATTTGGTTTAACTCTTTTAGATTGAATTTTTTATAAGAAATATTTCATACAAAAATTCATGATTTTTTGGTCTTTTTATATAGATTTTCGGTTTTCTTTACACCAATTTTCGGTCCGATATGGCTTAATAAACAAAGCAAAAATCAAACCGGAAAGATTTAAAGGAAAGAAAACTATATGGACACCACATGGATGAAACAAAGCTATTGCGCAAATTCGCCGGCAGATACTTTCTTCCCGAGTGATGGGATGGGAGTTATTGTCGCCAAGGAAATTTGCAGCAACTGCCCAGTAACCGAACCTTGTCTTGAATACGCACTCTATAACCGTATTGACCATGGAGTATGGGGTGGATGTTCCGAACGTCAACGTCGCCGAATTCTGAAAGATAGGCGAGTATCAAGCCAGCCACTTTCAGTTACCGCAGCTTAAACATGTTAGAACGAGTAATTAACAGTCTTTTGAAATGGGGTCACTTCGGGTATCTCATTTCTAATCCAAAGCAGCATGATCTGCCATCGAGAATGTTTCCCCTCTCAGACTCGGTGTAAAAAGCAGTGAACCCCTAGTCATCACTAGGGGTTCACTGAAATAATTTAAAACTGTTGAATTATTCGAAGTCTTCGTCGGTTTCCTCGAAACCAAGATCCCAACTAATTAAAACATTCTCTCGTTCAGCGTCTCTATTTATTCTTTCCCGATTCCTTCGAAACTGAGGGTCATGAGGAGGAAGAAGAAGTAATCGAGCTGAAATCCGGTCACGGAACGAATCAATTAAGTCACGATCACCGAAAGTTGATTGGACTTCCCAATGGGGGGCGATCGGACCAAGATATATGACTTTTACATCGCCTTGTGGCGGCTGTGGTTCAAGATCTTCAGTGGTGTCAGTCATGGCAAAACTCCTCAAGAAATATGAATTTCAAACTAGTTTGTAACTTTTTTCTTATATCAAGCGTCGGTTTCGGTTTCGGCCTCAGCTTCAGCAGCACCTTCGGCCATGCCCTCTCGTAACTCTTTTTGAGCTCTACCAAGATTGCGTGCCAGCTTCGGGAGTTGACTACCACCAAAAAGAACAACAGCGACAATAGCCACAATGATCAATTCGTTACTTGAAAGAAATCCAACAATATTCATAATGTCAGACTACCTGTAGTTGACCCAGAGTGGGTACCAAGAAGAATATTAAGTACTTATAACAAGCAGTTGTTTAAGCAGATTCAGCTGCCTCAGCTGCTGCGGCTGCACGCTCAAGTGCCCGTTGGCGGCGAATTCTGCGGCGTTCACGCTCACTCATCCCACCCCAGATTCCAAATTTTTCACCGTTTTGTAAGGCAAATTCCAGACAGTCTTCTCTTACTACACATCCGCGACACACATCTTTTGCTTCTCGAGTGCTTGCCCCACGCTCTGGAAAGAAAAGGTCAGGGTCGACACCAAGACAATTTGAGAACTCTTGCCAAGAAGTGTCTAAGCCTGGTTTAGCGAAAATACCCATTTATTTTCCGCCCCCCTCTTTCTTGTGATAACCGAAGTTATATTTCTACGGTTTGATTTTGGCTTAATGTCTAACTGTACTGTATAAAAGCTATACATGTAATTACACCATTGTTATTTAATAAATTGCAAATTTACCGGGAAAAAATCGCTTATTTTTGGGTTTTTTTGGCCCGATTCGCCATTTAGAGGAGTCCTCTCCTAGCGTAAGATCATCCAAATTAAGGAGTGTGTTACTGTGCCTATAAATCCAGATGCTGCAGGTTCGGTAGGTGAACCGAGGGAATTCTCTTGGACCTCTGACGACAGCCTTCTTTACTCTCTAGGAGTTGGAGCTGGTGTCACTGACCCAACAGGTTTTGAGTTGAATTTCACTACAGAAAATTCAAATGAAATTGAACAAAAGTCTTTTCCAACTCAAGTCGTGGTGATGGGCGGTGGGCAAACTCCTGGATTTGGCGATTTCAACCCTGTTTTCCTTCTTCATGCTGAGCAACATATTACTTTGCATCAAACTCTTCCTTCAGCGGGTAAAGGAATTGCTACCGCTCGCGTGGGAAACATTTATGACAAAGGAAAAGCAGCTCTTGTTTATTTAGAAAATGATGTCACCGACCTTGATGGAAACCCAATGTGGTCAACAAAATCCGGACTTTTCTTAGGTGGCGAAGGCGGATGGGGTGGAGACCGAGGCCCTTCAGACTCTTGGGAACTTCCAGAACGATCCGCGGACAAGATTATTTCTTACACCACTCGAACAGACCAGGCTCTTCTTTACCGACTGAACGGAGATCGCAACCCGCTGCATTCGGATCCAACATTCGCCGCCGCCGCAGGATTCGAAAAACCGATCCTTCATGGCCTATGCACCTATGGTTTCACTGGACGAGCTTTACTTCACGCAGTTTGTGACTCAGATACAGATCGTTTTGGTGGGATGGGCGGACGATTCAAATCACCAGTCGTTCCTGGCGAAGAACTTTCAGTTCACATTTGGGAAAACGAAGATTCAATTCTTTTCCAAACTCGCGTAGGCGAAAGAGTCGTTTTTGATAATGGAGTAATGACTCTTCGCTAGTTGAAATTATGCGAGTAACGTTTTAACTAATGAAACTTTCTGGTGTGTGGCGCGCCCATTGCGCCGACGATACTTTACGACGCGACTTCCCCTTAATTGACTTTGATGACGCTAACTGGCCCGAAGTTCCTGTTCCAGGTCATTGGAGTGCTACTGATGAATTTAAAGACGCCACCGGCCCGCTCTTTTATAGAACACGTTTTGAGTTAGATAAACCTAAATCCGAGCAACGACTTTGGCTCGACCTAGATGGCATTTTCTCTCAAGGAGATGTATGGGTTGATGGTTCTTTCCTTGGAGTAACTGAAGGTTACTTCTTCCCTCACAGTCTTGAGTTAACAAAAACATTAAAAAACCAAAAAGAACATCTCCTTGCAATAGAAGTAACCTCTCCGGTTGATACTGACGGAAATGATAAACGTTCACTAAATGGATTTCATAACAAAGATTTAAATCTTGGTGGGATCTGGCAACCCGTTCGTTTGCGTTCAACAGGACCAGTTGCTTTCCGGCATTTAAGAGCAGTGTGCGTGGATGCTAATCCGACGGTTGCAACTTTGTCTGTGCGTGCTGTTGTAGAAACATCAAACCCTTGTTTAACAATTTTTAAAACAAAGATTCTTGGAATTGACCATAGACATCGGCAACCTTTAGCTGCTGGAGAAAACCGTGTTGAATGGACAGTCCGAATTCCCCGTCCCCAGCTTTGGTGGCCACACGAGTTAGGAGCACAGCCTTTAGTTGATGCTGAGTTCACTCTGGCTACTGAAGCAGGCGAGGTTAGTGACGTACGAAAAAAACAAATTGGATTTCGTGCTATCCGAATGAAAAACCATCAGTGGTTTATAAATGGAGAAAAAATCTTTCTGCGGGGATCAAATATTGACTCGCTTGACCGCAACCTCGCAGAAATAACTTATGAATCTGCTTTGGCGAATATTCAAAAAGGTATCGAAGCAAATTTGAACCTTATAAGAATTGCTGGTCATGTTACTCACCCTTCTTTTTATGCTGCTGCAGATAAGGCGGGGATGCTGATTTGGCAAGATATGCCGTTAAAAGGTGGCTACCACAATTCAGTTCGGGATCAAGCTATGCGACAGGCTAGAGAGCTGGTTGATAACTTTGGGCACCATCCTTCAATAATTGTTTGGTGTGGGCATGATAATCCTGATCCTATTGATGTAAACCAAGCAGCACCTAGTTTGTTTGAGCAACAGAAGCCCACATGGAATCGTTCTATCCTTGATCAGTCGATACGTCGATCTTTACACCGTCAAGATCCTTCTCGTCCTGCCATAGCAAATACGGGTACTCTGCCTAGTTTGCCAAGACCGCAAGAAACTAATAGTCATTTATGGTTTGGCTGGCACGAAGGAAAGGCCACAGATCTTGCAATCTATCTAGATCAACAGCCTTGGGTTGGAAAATTTGTTTCAGCTTTTGGAAGTCATTCGGTTTCAGAAGAATTAGACATCAACTCTGACCAATGGCCAGTATTTGATTTCTCTGAATTAAATACTGAAAATGAGGACATTGTTGACCTTCTTCTGAAAGTTTTCCCACCAGAAATGTTTCCGGATTTCAAAAGTTGGTCGGCGGCCACCAGAGCCCATCAGGCCCATTTGTTAAAAACTCAGATAGAAATCCTCCGACGCCGCAAATACCGTCCTGGAGGCGGATTCACTTTTGATTCATTTATAGATGATCGCTATAAAACTACAAGTGGAATAATTGATCAAAGTGGAGCAACTAAGCCTGCCTTTGATGCAGTGGCTCAAGCATGCGCAGAAACAATTATTATTGCTGATCCTTTCTTTGATTTAATTTCAAAAGAAAAAGTTGTAGCAACAAATGTGACGGTGGTTCACGATGGACGTCAACCTATTAATGATGCTTTGATCACTTCTCATCTAACTATTGAAGATGAAACCTATACAGATAAATGGCGAGGAGATATAGCTTCCGATACAGCACAACACATAGGCCGAATCGAGTACCCCGTCTTAGATCACGCTAAAACTGTGCACCTAGTTCTTGAACTTGAATCAGAAAAAACGCAAGCGGACAATAGATACACGTACTCAAGAGAATAAAGTAAGTACTTGATCCTGAAGAAGTGATTCAAGTCACTTATGATGGAGAAAAAGAGCCTGCGGCGATACCGTCACAGGTAGGTTCCTACTAGAAAATAAGGCTTCTCATGGCGCAGACCACAAACGAGCGTTACCGGGCGAACCCGGTAAGGTCAAAAAAACGTTCATGGCCTTTCCCGCTTAATATTTATCAAACAGCAGTAGGTCGAAAATGGGTTATGGCCCTTACCGGAATTGGCCTTATTGGCTTTGTTGTAGCGCATATGGTCGGAAATCTGCACGTATACGAAGGCCCTGCTCGTATGCATGAATATGCGGAATCTTTACGAACTTTGGCAGGAGGAATAGTTCCAAAAGGCTTTATTCTTTGGTTGCTTAGGCTCGGACTAATCCTTATGTTCGGACTCCACCTTCATTCAGCTATTACATTAAGAAATTTCTCAGGGCAATCAAGTAACAGCGCAACTTTAGTTGGAGGTGCAAAAAAATACGCGGGCGGAAGAGACCATATTGCCGCTAACTACGCAAGCCGCACCATGCGCTGGACTGGGCCAATAATTGCCTTATTCCTCTTCTATCATTTAGCCGATTTAACTTGGGGCTGGTGGTTAGGTGACGATTTTGTTCCTGGAGATCCCTACCATAACGTTTCGCAATCACTTGCAAGTATCCCCGTTGCTATTCTTTACATCGTTGCCAACATTGCACTCGCTCTACATATTTTCCATGGTGCTTGGTCTATGTTTCAAAGCCTCGGAGTTAATAACCCAAAATACAATCACTTACGGCGCGGACTAGCCACTGCCCTCGCTGGCATAATTTTGGTAGGAAATCTTTCTTTCCCAATCTTCACTCAAACCGGCCTAATCAATGAAGACAATAGAAAATGTCCGGCAAGCGATGTCAATGTCTTGGAATGCCTAGCCGAACAAGCAGAGGGGCACTAACAAAATGAACGAAATCACTCTTGACTCAAAAGTGCCAGAAGGCCCAATTTCAGATAAGTGGGAAAACCACAAGTTCTCAATGAACCTTGTTAACCCAAACAACAAACGCAAATTTGAAATCATTGTTGTAGGCACAGGACTCGCAGGGGCCTCCGCAGCCGCGTCACTAGGAGAGCTCGGATATCGAGTAAAAGCCTTTACCTACCATGACACCCCAAGGCGAGCGCACAGTATTGCTGCCCAAGGAGGCATAAACGGTGCGAAGAACTACACAAACGACGGAGACTCTGTACACCGCCTCTTTTACGACACAGTAAAAGGAGGAGATTTCCGTTCCCGTGAAGCTAACGTCCACCGATTAGCAGAAGTATCCGCAAACATTATTGATCAAGCCACCGCACAAGGTGTCCCATTTGCACGCGACTACGGCGGCCTACTTGATAACCGTTCATTCGGTGGCGCCCAAGTATCTCGCACCTTTTACGCACGAGGACAAACAGGACAACAACTTCTTATCGGTGCTTATTCAGCTTTAATGCGACAAGTAGGTGCTGGTTCAGTAGAACTACATACAAGATCTGAATTGCTTGACGTCGTCACTAAAGATGGTCAGGCGTGCGGAATCGTTGTCCGAGATTTACTTAGCGGCGAAGTCACTTCTCATTCTGCTCATGCTGTCGTATTGGCAACCGGTGGCTACGGAAACGTTTACTTCCTTTCCACCAATGCCATGATGTGTAACGTAACTGCGGCTTGGCGTGCGCACCGCAAAGGCGCATTCTTTGCCAATCCTTGTTACACCCAGATACACCCCACCTGTATTCCAGCCAGTGATGACTTTCAATCAAAACTAACTCTGATGTCGGAATCACTTCGAAATGATGGCCGTATCTGGGTTCCAAATAATGAAGGTGAATCACGAAGTGCAGCAGAAATCCCAGAATCTGAGCGTGACTATTATTTGGAAAGAAAATACCCTGCCTTCGGAAACCTTGTTCCCCGAGATGTGGCTTCACGAAATGCAAAAACTGTCGTAGATGAAGGTCGCGGAGTAGGGCCGTTAGCAAATGGTGTTTACTTAGATTTTTCTGCTGCGATTGAACGTGACGGCTTGGATACGATTTCTGCTAAATACGGAAACCTCTTTGACATGTACCAAAGGATTACTGGTGAAAATCCTTACCAAACCCCGATGCGTATCTACCCTGCTATTCACTACACCATGGGCGGCCTATGGGTTGACTATCACCTCATGACAACCGTTCCCGGTTTATACAGCATTGGTGAATCCAATTTCTCTGACCATGGAGCTAATCGATTAGGAGCAAGCGCTCTTATGCAAGGTCTTGCTGACGGATACTTTGTTTTGCCTTACACCATCGGAGATGGGCTAGCAGGCCGATTAGGAGAACCAGTGGTACCAACTTCAGATCCAGTCTTCACTGAAGCAGTCGCTGCAATAGAATCTGATACTCAGCGTTGGTTGGCGACAAATGGAACCAAATCAGTGGACTACTACCATCGAGAGTTAGGGCGTATCGTCTGGGACAATATCGGTATGGAAAGAAATAAGGCTGGATTGGAACAAACTTTGTCAGATATTCCGGCTTTGCGAGAAGATTTCTTGAAAAATGTTCGTGTGCCAGGTAGCGCAAATACTTTGAATCAGTCTTTAGAAAAAGCAGGGCGTGTAGACGATTTCTTTGAACTTGCTGAACTTATGGCTCGTGACGCTTTGACTCGCGATGAGTCCTGCGGGGGCCATTTCCGTGTGGAATATCAAACTCCTGAAGGTGAAGCACAAAGAGACGATGAAAATTTCGCTCATGTCGCGGCATGGGAATGGAACGGTAGAGGTAACGCTCAAACTCGTCACCGTGAAGAACTTACTTTCGACAATGTTGCGCTTTCACAGCGTTCGTACAAGTAGACGGGAACAGTCATGTCAACTAACAACGGCGAAACAATAAACGTAACAGTTAAAGTTTGGCGACAAGATGGGCCATCCGATAAAGGACATTTTGAAACTTACGAACAGCCTGTAACTACTGATGCTTCTTTCTTAGAAATGTTAGATCTGCTAAACGAATCGCTTAATGAACAAGGTGGAGAACCCATCGTGTTCGAGTCAGATTGCCGAGAAGGAATTTGCGGCACTTGTGGTGTGATGATTAATGGAAGAGCACACGGTCCGCAAAAAGCTACAGCAACCTGTCAACTACATATGCGTGAATTTAAAGACGGTGACGAAATTGTTGTTGAACCTTTCCGAGCTGCAGGCTTCCCCGTAATTCGAGATCTTGCCGTTGACCGTTCTCCTCTGGACCGGATTATTGAAGCGGGCGGTTACATCAGTGTCAACACTGGCGCTGCATCAGATGCAAATTTGACGCCAGTACCAAAAGATGCCGCGGATAAAGCATTTGACGCTGCAGCGTGCATTGGTTGTGGAGCGTGCGTTGCTGCTTGCCCGAACTCCGCTGCGCAACTTTTCACCTCAGCAAAAATCGGTCATCTTGCATTGCTTCCTCAAGGGCAAGCAGAGCGGTGGAGCCGTACTGAAAACATGGTTGAAGTAATGGAAGAATTTTTTGGTTCTTGCACAAATCATGGAGAATGCCACGAAGCTTGCCCTAAAGAAATCAGTCTTGACTTTATTGCGTTCATGAATCGGGATTATGTGAAAGCAAAAGTAAAAAACCGGGCATTAAGCGGACAGGCTTAACTTTCTCATCTTCGATTCATAAAATCTGCAACCCCCTTTCACCGTATTGACTTGTGATCCGGCTAATGTCAACGGTGTGTCACACCTTCATCATGTAAAAGTACGTTTTTACGAACTTGACCCTTACGGGCATTTAAACCATTCGGTTTACGTTCAACTTTTTGAAACTGGACGTATCGAATTGCTTGATGAAGCGAATCTTGGTTTACCTGATTTAGAAAAAATTGGGTTTCGGTTTATTGTTGCAAAAATTGAAACCAAGTTTCTGTCTTCAGCAATTGGAGGAGACTCATTAATTGTTGAGACTGAGGTTTTAGAGTTACGTCGAGCTTCTTCACGTTGGGGACAACGAATACTGCGTGGCGATGAAGTGTTGGCTTCTCAGGAAGCAACAATTGCGGTAACAAACACTGACGGTCGTCCGGTGAGGTGCCCTGATATTGTTCTTGATGGTCTAAAACCATTTCTTGTGAACCCTGCTGATGATTAAACAAAGTAAATATTTGATTCGTTTAAGCCAAGGAGCCCTTATGGGGGTTGCAAACACCATCCCTGGAGTCTCCGGTGGAACTTTGGCTCTGATGTTTGGAATTTACGAGGAGTTAATTGAAGCGTTACGTGACGGAGCTAAAGCAGTTAGTTTTTTTGTTCGCGGAAAAATTTCTGATGGGACTAAGGGATTAAAGTCTGTTAACTGGAAATTATTAGTTCCGTTAGGTATCGGGGCAGTAGCTGCGGTAGTGATTCTTGCTGGCCCTTTAGAAAGCGGTCTTGAAAATCATCCTGAAGAAATGGCGGGACTGTTTCTCGGCCTTGTTGTTGGGTCAATTATTATTTCTTGGCGTTT
>QCKS01000005.1 GCA_003215175.1 Acidimicrobiales bacterium AG-410-I20 | reverse complement strand
AGTCAGTGCAGATAAATCCACCCTGTTCATCGCCAGTGTTTGGTTGCCTATCAGGGCCTGAATTGCCAACAAGAAAGCAACCACCTTCTGAAGGAATACGGGGAATAGAAAATTCTTCTGTCTCTATTTCACCGTCTTCATTTGCAAAAGCTATAGCAAGCATGTTCGACATGTTGCACAAATCTATATTCGGTAATGAAGAACCAGGGCAACCAAATACGGCTGAAGGAAGTCCCGGGGTGAGACCTTCACCACGTAAAACCCCTGTCCAAGGTTGTCCGGGAATAGGTTCCGGAGTTATGGAAAGTTTTATTTCAGTTAAACCGGACAAATCTTCCACGTTTAGAGACCCGTTTGGGTTACTTGTCGGAATTTCTATGTCATTAAATCTTCCAGAACTATTAAAAAATTCTTTTGGGATTTCTTCCCCTCGAGCGTGCGCCAAACTTTGACGGAAACGGTTAAGAGCGTTTTGCCATACTTCAAATCGAAGAGCGTCATCATGGGTTTCTGCTGCCTCCCGAACAACCGGAGCAATCTGCTCTTCCCAAGTATCCAAAAGAGACTCAACTTGCTCTTTGGCGAAGGGCCCTTGCATGAACTCGTTATAGATCCGTTCATATTCTTCATCAAATGTGGTCCAAGTGTAGATAATCTTGTCGCAAGCGGCTGACCTTTGAGTTAGATTCCACATTCCGTATGAGAAAGGCTCACAACCATTTCTCGTTTCACCCCATTTATCAGGAATAGGGGTAACAGGATTCGCATCAAAGAGGATATTCTCAAAAGAGTTATCTAAATCCCAAGGAATAAGATGCACCTTTCCTGTAGATGGGTTCGAATACCAGTAAAAATTATGGTTATTGCATTCGTTGCCAAAGTTGGCTTCTTCAAAGCTGCAGTACCAATGAAAAGCACCATCATCATTTCGAATTGAACGGTCAACAATGGCATAAGAGATAATTTCTTCTATGTCCATCCACTGCCGCATTGTTTCCTGCATGTCTTCTTTTGTTGCTATTTGCTCTGCAAAAGAAACCATTTGACTCATATCCAAATCGTCGTCGTTCTCGTTGGTTTTAAGTCCTTCGTAAAACTCTTCGCCCGTCCTTGGTTCTCCGTTTGATCTAAGCGGCCACACTTCCTTATAAAGATTTCCTGTGCCATCTTCAAAATTATGACGAGTGAACCTCCCATCTATCTGCTCAGTTAAAGCAAAAAGACCAATAAATTCTCCATTAACAACTAAGCGGGCATGAACAGACCGAGGTGCAGGAACTCCCATTTCTCGAAATAACCAGTATCCAAGACGCTCATGCATATGTGTTTGATCTAGGTTTTGTGAATGAAATTGAAGTTTCCGTAAACCAAAGAACTCTGCATCTGGGTCATCCCAGTTAATCTTCACTTTCATTGACAACTTCGTACACGCTTTGGCTCCACCGTCAGCGAAGATCTCTCCGGAGCCAACACAACCCACCCAAGCACCAACTGATCCTTTATACCTGATACCTACTGGCCCAATAGTTTCACCTTCAAAAACAAGTTCTCCTTCCACATATTCTTCTGCCATTGGATCAGCATCTAATTCATCAAGAGCTGATTGGGGGAGAACCAATTCAAAGGTATGCAAACGATTTTGATCAAATATGTAACTTGAATCTCGAGACTCTTCAATTGGAGGCGAAGAATCGTTTTCGTCTTTATCTTTTTCCGAATCTTCAGCGGCAATAGAAGTGGTTGTTGCTTCAGTGGAAGAAACTCTTTCATCTGCTGGAGAATCAGAACTGCTGCAGGAAACACTAAAGAGAGTGAACGCAAAAAATATGAAGACACGTTTACTAATTTTCATGTTTCCCTATTCGTAATTTCCTTAAAATAACAGGCTATCCCCAAAGGACTCTTCTCTATCTTCCGGCATTACTTATTAATCAATCTGATGTTTTTGTGGCAAACGCGTATCTGATGTGTAGAAAGTGAGGGTGCTCAACTTTGCTTTAAACCCTGAATTAGAAGAACTTCGGTCGCGTGCGGCCAAAGTCGCTGCCGATGGAGTTGAAAAGTTCGGCCGATTCACTGACAGTTGGATGAACGGTTACTCCTCAGAATTCTCAGAAATAATGGCGGGTGAAGGCTGGATTGGTATGAGTTGGCCAAAGGAACATGGCGGTCAAGAACGCTCAGCAATTGAAAGAGTTATTGTCGGTGAAGAAATGATTTCCGCAGGAGCTCCGATAGCAGGAATGTGGTTCGCTGATCGCCAAATGGGACCCAGCCTTATCGCACACGGCACACCTCAGCAGCAAGAAGAATATTTACCCGGAATACTTAGCGGTAAAGCAACTTGGTGCATTGGAATGAGCGAACCTGATTCCGGTTCTGACCTAGCTTCATTAAAAACGTTTGCTGAAAATGACGGTGATCAATGGATCATAAATGGTCAAAAGATTTGGACAAGTTTTGGCGCTCAAGCCGATTACATGTACCTCATTTGCCGAACCATTAACGACGGGCCGCCACATAAAGGTATTTCTGAAATCATTATTCCGATGAACACTCCTGGAATTGAAATAAGACCCATTACCGACATGACCACCAATAAACATTTCTGCGAGGTCTATTTCAATGACGTAGAAGTACCAGTTGAGAATCTTGTTGGAGTCGAAGGAGATGCATTTCGCCAAACAATGCGTCAACTTGAACATGAACGCGGCGGCATAGATCGTCTTGTTTCAAATCGCCCTCTTTACGACATTGCTTTAGAGCACGCAGATTTCACTAAAGCAAAAATTAGACAGGAAGTAGCAAAACTTGAATCTGGTTACCAGCTCGGGCGTTTGCTGGTTTATCAAGAAGCTTTAGGTCAAGCTCTTCCTGGCTTTAGCGCTGCGATCAAGGTGTATTGCACAGAACATGAACAACGTGTTTCAGACTTTGTTTTCAAAGTACTAGGACCAGAAGCAACTCTTTGGAACGATGACACAAAAGGCCTCATCTATTCTCCGGGCTACACAATCATGGGTGGCACTTCAAACATCATGAGAAATATCATTGGTGAGCGCATGCTTGGCTTACCACGGGAACCAAAAATTTGAATTTATCCTCAGAGATCCCTTGGCATTGGGAAGAGATGCCCCTCGCGGAAAGAGAGAAAGAATACTCTCCAAGTTCATGTATCGAAGATATTGAGCCTTACATTTCTGCCTACATTACGGAAAGTGAAGAGGCGCGAAAAAAACTCGGTGAAGGAAAAGAATACGCCTATGGGGTAAAGCCTTCACAACGAATAGACCTTTTCGCTCCTCTGAATCATGAAGAGAAAAAACTTCCACTAGTCGTCTTCATCCATGGCGGCTATTGGCAAGAGTTATCAAAAAAAGAATCGTCATTTGCTGCCCCTGCTTGGGTAGAAAATGAAATAGTTTTCGCAGCTATTGATTACACTTTGGCGCCTGAAGCCTCCCTTGAAGAAATCGTCAAAGAATGCAAGCACGCTGTTTCATGGATGATCAACGAAGCGGAACATCTTTTGATAGACACGGATCGTATTGTTCTCGTTGGCAGTTCAGCCGGAGCGCATCTCGCGGCCATGACAGCTGAAGAAATACCTGTACGAGCAACTGTCTTAATTTCAGGGATATATGAACTCGCCCCACTTATAGGCACCTACATTAATGATGCGTTGAAATTAGATTCAGTTGAAGCGAAAAAATTAAGCCCATTACATAAAGATCTAAAAAACTTTCCAGAGAGTCTCATTTGCTGGGGAGAAATAGAAACAGAAGAATTCAAAACACAAAGCCGCGCATTTGCAACACATCTAAGAACTCAAGGAAACAATGCAGTTACTTTTGAAATAGAAGGAAAAAATCATTTCGATGTCGTATTTGAATTAGCCGATATCAGCACAGAGATGGGGAAAAAAGTAATGTCTTTCTTAAGGGAAATTTAAGGAAAATCATTTATGCCAAATTTCAAACCACAAACTCCGAAAATTGTGGACTCAGAGGGAGTAACTCTAGGGATTGAACCTCGTCCAATGGACCAAACAACAGACGCCACTCGCGCCGATAAAGCTTTAGAGACCGGCGGAGAACCAACGGTTGACTTCATGGGAGACACAAATCCTTACATCAACTACCAGAGCATAGATCTACTGCTTTCCCTCCAACATCCGCGTAGCGACGCTTATGACGAAATGTGTTTCTTTGTTATGGGACAAGTAAAAGAAATACTGTTCAAAGGGCTCCACTTTGAACTATTTAACACAAAAGCTCGCATCCAAGAAGATGAGATCGATGACGCACTTATGCTTCTTAACCGTTCAACAGAATTTGTTCATCTGCTGCTAAAAACATGGGATGTCGTTGGAACAATTTCCGCGGAAGGGTTTAACCAATTTCGCGACTATTTAGACGAAGCTTCAGGGCAACTTTCATTTATGTACCGCCATGTCGAATTCGTTTTAGGCAATAAAGATAAACAATTAGCTAGCGCTCACAAAAACGTGCCACATGTATGGCCACACATTAAAGAAGCATTAGAAGCACCCAGCCTCTATGACGAAATTATTAGGTGCCTACAACGGCAAGGCCACAAGATCGACCAAGAAATGCTTGAACGTGACTGGACACAACCGTACCCCGCAAATGAAAGCGTCGAACAAGCATGGTTTGACATCTATCAAGACCCGAGTACAAGTAACCGCCTTTACCAATTAGGGGAGGCGCTAATTGACCTAGACGATGTAATATCCCAATACCGATGGCGCCATTTTGTTCTTGTCTCTAAAACGATTGGATACAAGCCAGGTACCGGAGGTTCCGACGGAGTTGGCTGGTTACGTCATACCGCGGAACTTAGGTATTTCCCCGAACTTTGGTCTTTACGCACCCGAATGGGTTGATGAATCAAAAACCGGTCAGCAGCCAAAACTTATTTCTCCAGCGTGGATATCAACGCGTCGGATAAGTGATCGAGCACATCTGCTGGAGCAGTGCCGGCTATAAGGTTGTTGGCTTCGTCAGGGTCTTCGACGAGATTGAAGAGTTCACAGGCTTCGCCGTTATCTCTATTAAAAGTGGCTCGCCAGTGACCGTCGGTAATGGCTTGCCAAGTCGGTAAGTCAGGACGTAAGCGAATCATGCTCGCCACGTGATTTCGAGTAGGAGATTCTGAGTCGGAGACAATAGGCAAAAGCGACTCTGCAGAAGCATCTTCAAGAGGTGAAGCGCTACCGGCATCAAGCAAGGTTGCGGCAATATCGAGAGCCTGAACTGGCGCCGTTTCAACTCGTTCAATAGTGCCTCCAGGTGGGCGAATGATCAGTGGCACCTGAACTGATGATCGGTAGAAGTTCAGCTTTGCCATCAGACCATGATCGCCAAGCATTTCACCATGGTCAGATGAATAGATGATCCAAGTGTTGTCAAGCTGTCCGAGTGATTCTAACTGAGCTAACAGATCGCCGATCCGCTGATCAATAAGTGAAACCATTGCGTAATATTGGCGAGCGCCATCTAACACAAACTCATCGGTTAGTAACTCACTATGTGAATGTTTGCGAAGAAAGGTCAGATGGGTGTCCCAGTCATCTGTTGTAGGAACCGGTTCAACTCGAGCAGTACGTTCAATCATGGTTCCTTCGTAATATTCAGCCCAAATCGGGTCACCCATAAGCGGAACATGGGGTTGCACGAACGACAACTGCAAAAACCAAGGTTTATCATCTGTCTGACGACTAATCCACTGCTGTGCTTCGTCGGCGAGAAAGCAAGTTAGATCTAACTCTTGTGGCAGAGGAGAGGTGACACCCTTCCAGTGCCGTTCACCTCCTCGAAAATTAGCTAGAACAATGTCACGGTACATTTCAAGAACGCCATGATCATCTAAGAACTGCATGTAGGGCGTAATCCAGTCGCCGACGTGAACGTAACGATCAAATTCTTCAATTACGTAGTCAAATCCGAAACTACCAATCCACTCCTCCGTTGGTGCAGGCGAACCAGGTTCGGCATTCATCGGCCACGAATCGAAGTGAGTTTTACCAATGGAGGCTGTGGTATATCCGGCCTCTTGAAGGCGTCGAGGGAAAGTATCCCATTCAGGTTCACAGTCGCCGGCAAAGTTTCCGAGTACGCCATGGTCGCTCGGATAGCGGCCAGTTAATATCGACGCTCTTGCTGGCTGACAGACTGGACTTTCAGTCCAGGCTTGGTCAAAACGAACACCTTCCGAAGCCAAACGATCAAGATGAGGTGTCATGACGATGTTGTTGCCCGCACAACCCATTACGTCAGAACGGTGCTGATCAGCATAGATAAATAAAAGATTTGGCTGATTATTTCTCATTTAAACGTGAATCGCTGTATCAGAAAGTTTTGTCACTGGTGGCTATTAGACATCTGATCTCAGACGCCAAACCCCAGGCAAAAGAACACCAGCTAAGGCAGCTTTGAGTATGTCACCGACAATGAAAGGTGTCACCCCGTAAGCAACAGCACTTGCTTCAGTTGCCCCCGCAGTTAATGGGATATCAAGGTTGTAAGCAAGCCAAAGAGCACCAAAGGTGTAAATAATTATGCTTCCAGCAATAAAAGCTGGCAGTGAAGTTACAAGATTACGATCTTGACCTCTTTCCGCCATTAATCCCACAAGAAATGCTGCAACTATGAAGCCAACGAGATAACCGGCGGTTGACCCAGTCGCTACTTCCCAGCCACCTGCACCGTCAGCATAAAAAGGGAGACCTAAAGCTCCCAAAATTACATAAAACATTTGAGAAGCTGCTCCGAGTTTTGATCCAAGAACCCCACCAGCTAAAAGCACGGCAAATGTTTGTCCGGTGATGGGAACAGGAGTAAACCCCAGCGGGATAGAGATTTGAGCTGCGCCTGCGGTAAGAAGAGCAAAAGAAGATACAGCTAACACATCTCGAACACGTGAGCGAGGTATCAAATCAATCAAAGTTATTGATCTAGGTAGGTGAGAAATAGCAGTCACAATTTTCCAATCTATAAAGTTACTTCCAAAAGTTTAGATAAAACTAGAAGATCTGTCTACGAAGTCGATATGTATTGTTACCCGCCAAAAGACGGAAGATCAAAACAGGCAAGTGCACCGAATACTTTTTCAGTATCACCATCAATGACAATTTCTTTTTCTTCCACACCCTCTTTTAAAGAAATTCGTCCTGAAAAAAGATTCGCTAAAGCGTGATGGGATAAAGAAACCCTTGCATCTGAATTGTCTCCATTAGTAGGGACAGCTATGCAATTACGTATCCTGATTCCGGTCGTAATCTCCCCAGCGACTTCCCACCTCAGATGCATATCTAAACCCTGTGCTTTGGTTGGGTCAAGAAGAACTTTCAAACTATGGATAAATGTTTCAGGTGCACCACTCATAACTTGCTTATATCCGTAGCGATGAACCCTGAAACGAGACAAGTCAAGTTTCTCTTCCAACTCGAGAGCTCGAGTTAGACACCAGCCTCGAACATTAGCGGATGTCGTTCTTTGACTAATTTCTCTAAGCACACTTGCTAAAAGCGCTCGATCTTCTCCAGATCCACCATCGGCCCTATCTACAAAGTTTTCTTCACTACGAACAAGCCAAGTCGCTAACTCAAGAGCCCAACGCAAGTCGTCATCCCTTAAAGCATTTTGGGCATCATCAAAAACTTTTTCTCTTCCCCCAAAACCATCTATTAGTCGCTTACACCTTTCAACTGTCGGCAACGGGAAAAGAGAAGACTCAATGCCATCAAACCACCCCACTAAACCATTATGAATTTGGCGAACGTGATGTTCGACCAATCCATAGTTTTGTTGAGTCAAATATGACCGGTTAAAGAAATCGGGGAGTTGAACGAATTCAATAAGTTCCCCATGCGATAAACCTTTATTTATCCCTCGCACTGTTTGATCCCAGAGAAACTGTAAAGCATCTCGCGCATCAGTAACCCCTTCAGCAATCACTTCTTTACCAGTTATAGGAGGGCCATGAGCACCAACAAGATAATCCGGTTCCATATTTAGAATTTGGTCCAAGCCGGAAACTAAAACTCGTGGGTCTCTATAGGGCTCACCGCGTATAGCAAATACATTAAAGAGCGCCGGCCAAACTAAATTATTTACGCACACTCCTAGATCAGGGAAAAAAATTGTAATGTTGTCGTCTGCATCTGACGGAGCAGGAACCATTTCTACTCTTAGCCCGGCAATTGTGGCTTCAGTAGATTCCGAAATGAGATGGTTTGGTGGAATAAATCCCGAAGTAAAAGGCGCATGCTCGGGTCGCCGATAATACAAACCCAACCCCACGCTGGCCGATGAATCTGGCCCCTCGTCGGGTAAAAGCATAGAGAACTGATGGACTAAACCTCTCCCACCAGTCGGGCTTATTTCCGTTGCCATTGTTTGTAAGTTTTTTTCAATTCCGTAATGACCCCAGATAGGTAACTCAGTTTTTTGCTCATCAAAAACAGCTTGAGTTCCGCTGCAGTAGTGGTAATGGGTGTAAATAACTGCAGCGATTGGGGCAGAACAACACTCCCTAATTGCCGAAAGCGCCGCGTTCATTTCTTCAATAGATTCACCAGTATCAATAACGATCAGACCCTCAGGTCCTTCAACAAAAGTTTGATTAGATAAACCATTACCAACTTGACACCAGACTTTCTCAGTTACTTGATGAAAACCTTCTGCTAGGCGTTCCATATGAACAAATTGCTGATGATGAGCGCGTTGACCATTCGGCCCCGTGGTAACCACCGAATTATTTGAAGCGAAACTAGCTGGAATTGAATTACTCACTGAAATCCCTCGTTCTTATTTAGATTCAGAACTTGATTCTGCCACTTTTCTAACTTCAAAGTTGCTTCGGCCTGATCAGAAACTGGTTCAAAAAAGTCACCTCGTTCTTCAGAACTTAAATAGTTCAAACCGATTCCTTGCCCACCAGCTAATGCTGCTCCATACGCTGTTGCTTCAATGACTGAATGTCGAATCAAAGGTCTTCCCAAAAGGTCTGCTTGAATTTGGCAAAAGGTATCGCTGCGGCTTAGCCCCCCATCGATTGGCAAAGCAGTTGTTGAATCAATGGCGAAATTTTCAACAGCGATTTCAACAATTTCACACATTCGGAAAGCAATACCTTCGAGAATCGCTCGAGCGATCTCCCCCTTAGATGAAGACTCCGATTTGCCAACAATTGATACCACAGCATCTGGATTGTTATATGGAGTCCCTAATCCGTGAAGGGCTGGAAGAAAAGAAATTCCACCTGAGCTAGAAGAACTATCCGCCAAAGCAAAAAAATCATCTATCGAACTGCTAACTCCAGTAGACACCGCCCACGGGATCATTTCCCCAGCGCTTCTCACCATTCCCTCAGAGGCGAACAAAGTCCGGTTATCCCAGCCAGCTAAAACCATTGGTGTTAAGGGTGATCTGAAATGTGGGCTTTCTCCTGTTGAAACCATCAAAACCCCTGATGTGCCAAAAGTAGCTTTCCATCCTTTTGTATCAGCTATGCCGTGAGCAAACATTCCAGCTTGTTGATCAGCGACAACCGCGCCGATCGGGATAGAGACTTTCAAAAAATCTGGTGAAGTTAAACCAAGATTTCCTGTCGTAGCACAAAGAGAAGGAAAAAAATTCGTATCAAAACCTTGATAAGAAATAAGGTCTTCGTTCCACTGGTCAGGATTAAAAAAGTCAAGATATGCCGAAGACCAAGCACAAGACCGATCAGTAATATGAAGGTCCCCGCCGCTAATCCTGTACAACAAATAACTGTCCAAAGTGCCCCACAGGACAGAACCGTTTCCCACCATTTCCCTACCATCAGGAATGTCGTCTATTACAGATTCAAGTTTCGCTGCCGCGGCGATAGCCATGACCGGATAGCCGGCTTCACGTAACTCTTGCGAACGTTCAATACCTCGAAGATCATTCCAAACAACCATTGGAGCGACTGGATTGCCAGAACTTTTCTCCCAGACAGCAATACTTGACCGTTGAGTAGTTACCCCAATAGAAAGTAGATCTACAGCTGAACACTTTCCATCTTCAAGAGCTTCAGAAACAGAGTGAACAACCGCGTCCCAAAGAAAATTGAGATCTTGTTCAACATGACCTGATTCTGTGGTTCTATTTGAAAGAGCAACTTGAGAAGACCCAATAGTCTTTCCCTCAGCATCAAAAATTACTGCTCGTGCGCTTGTAGTTCCGACATCAAGCCCAAGTAACAGGTCAGGCATCAGGTATAAGATTCCCAGGATTTAGAAGTCCTTGAGGATCAAGGGCATTTTTTATGTTACGAAGGAGCGCTAAACCGGACTCACCTAAATCATGTACAAGATAAGGTTTCCGCACTCGTCCAACGCCATGATGGTGAGCAATCCCACCCCCGCATTCCGCGGTTTTCTCCATTATTTGTTTCCAACATTCAAGATAAATCGGCTCAAGATCAATCGGGTTTTCTGCAGTAGCAGCAAAAGAAAAATAAAGGTTTATTCCAGTCCGATAAGCATGAGAACTATGAGCAGACACCGCCACAACACCAGAAATTTCTGACACAGCTTCAATCACTTTGTCATAAAGGGTCTCAATGTCAGACCAAGAAGATGAAACCTCCACAGTGTCAACAATTAATCCACGATCAAATAATTCATCCCAAGTAGGAACATGGTTACGGTTTTCCATCCAGTGTTCTCCAGCGGCACTGTCACCAAGAACAAGTCCGCAGGATTCAGCTAAATCGTCAATAGCGTTTACTTCTGCTTCAACTCTTCCTTCTGGTCCTTCATGGACCATGAGAAGCAAACCATGACCTTCCATACACCAAGATTTGAAGGTACGTCGAGTTTCCCGCTCATCGTATTGTCGCATCACCGGAGGAAGCCAGCCCGCTTGCAAGATTCTACGCTGTGCTTCAATTCCAGCGGCCAAAGAAGGAGTATGAAAGACTCGATATTCACGCCTCTCTGGTTGTTGCCGCAAACACAAAGTAACCCCGGTGATTATCCCCATTGTTCCTTCTGCTCCTATTAGAAGATGCCGAAGATCTGGGCCAGCGGCAGCACGCGGTGCTTTACCAAGAATTACAAGGTCACCATTTGGTAACACCACTTCAAGGGAATAGACCATGTCTTCAATATTTCCGTAAGCAGTTGAAAATTGACCGGCTGCCCGAGTTGAAACCCATCCGCCAACAGAACTTAAAGCAATTGACTGAGGCCAGTGCCCAATTGTTAAACCATGGGCAGTTACAGACTCTTCCGCATGCAAACCATTTACACCTGCATCAAAAGTTGCTTTGAGGTTAAAAGCATCAATTTCACGAATTTGGTTGAGGCCGGAAAGATCGATCAAAATCATGCTTTGGTCAGGGCGAACACCACCACAAACCCCGCTCCCTAAACCGAAAGGAACAACGGCAGTGTTTGTCTCACTTGCTAAACGAACTACCGCTTGGACTTCCTCTACCGAACTAGGAGAAATGACAGCTCCTGGTCTTCCTTCAAAAACATCTACCCATGATTGGAGATGGCTTAACACCCAGTAGTCGTGTCGACGATCAGCGACGTCCTCATCTGAAGTGAGTACCTTCTCAGAGCCAACAATTCCCTCAAGGCTTTTAATCAGATCTTGGTCAAGCATTGCTTCCACCTGCAGAAATAAAAAGGTCATTTTCTATAGCATGACGATTCTCACATGAAGCAATTTCAGACTGCTTCTTTTCTTCGGTCCAACCCAAAAGATCTCCCATTGCGTTAGCGGCTTCTTCTAGAACCGATAATCCGCCATCAAGATCAAAAAATGCTCGTGGAACACGCCGAACCCAATAATCTTCTAGTCGAATTGCCCCTTCTCGTAACACGGCTTGGCGAACCTCAGCTGAAATACCGCCTCCATCATTTAAGACATCTTCAGCCTCAGAACCGTAAAGATCTAGTAAGTGATTTCTCTCATCAATAATGACGTCTCCACCAATGAGTGGTTCCTGCTCTGTATTACTTTCTTTAACAGAGAGGCCATGCAAATCGGCAGCTTCGTCGATGACGCGCTCAGCCATTGAACGATAAGCAGTAAGTTTGCCTCCAGCGATCGTCAATACTTTTCCTGGCCCGGTCCAAATCTCATCTTTTCGAGAAATTTCCGAAGGATCTTTTCCAGGTTCAGAGATTAGGGGACGTACACCTGACCAACTCGTCACTATGTCACTTGGAGTTAGAGGTTCACATAAAAAACTTCTATTGGTTGATTCAAGCAAATAATCAACATCTTCTTGAGTCACTCCTGGCCACCAGTCTGCTTCTGGATGGAAAGTGTCCGTAGTGCCAAGGTAAGTCGTATCACCGCGCGGAACAGCAAAAATGCTGCGCTTATCAATCGCCGTCAAAAGAATTGTGTCATTAAGAGGTAAACGTTTATGGGGAAGGACAAGGTGGACACCTTTGGTGATACTTAAGTAGTCAGGTTCATCTGGATCTTCAAGTGACCTCACTGAATCAACCCATGGCCCAGCAGCATTAATTACTGCTTTAGCGCGAATTGTCGCCCCTAAAGATTCTCCTTCAAGAACACTTTCTACTCTGACGCCAACAACTACTTCGTTTTCAAATATGAATTCAACAGCAGGGGCATAGGTCAAAATAAGGCCGCCATGAGAAGCCGCTGAACGAGCATTAGCGAGTGTTAGGCGTGAATCATCAGTAACAAATTCGATATAGCGAACCGCTCCGGTGGTACCTTCAGTAGCAGCTAAAGGTTCCTGTTCAAGTAAGTCATCGAAATCCAACACCTCATGATGATCTTCTTTTGGAACTTTCCCAAGTTTCTCAAATGTCCACATCGCTGTACGAAATTTCGCTAATCCGGCGGCAGAACGAGTTGGCAATAAAAACCCGGTTCGACGAGTCAAATGTGGGGCGATCTCCCTCAAAACTTGTCGCTCTCTTGCAGCATCGCGCACCAAACCAACATCGCCTTGAGCTAGATAACGAACACCACCGTGGATCATTTTCGAACTCCGGCTACTAGTTCCAGAAGCGAGATCTTGTGCCTCGATTAAAGCTACCGATAAACCTCGTGATGCTGCTGAACGAGCCACACCAGTGCCAGTGATACCGCCACCGATCACCAATACATCAAAATGCTCATTTTCAGCACGGGCAAAGAGGCTTTCCCGGTCTCGATTATCTAAATCTTGTGGACGAACCGCCGACATATCATTAACCATGCTTCATACCCTAGGTTTAAGAAATCAGATTAAGAATTATTCGGCCAGATAAGTTCAAAAAATTTTAAATATTAAGATGTTCAAATTAATGAAAAGATCAAATACATCATTCTTGAATCAAAGACTTAAGGAGAAATTCGTTTATGACAGATAGTTTCAGAATGATTTGGATAGATATTGATACGCTGAGACCTGATCATCTCGGCTGCTATGGGTATGAACGTCCAACAAGTCCGAACATGGATGAATTAGCAAAAGAAGGCGTACGACTTGAGGGTCTATACACCTCAGATTCTCCCTGTCTACCCTCTAGGTCAGCGTTACAGACCGGAATGTTTGGAATCCATACCGGCGCAGTTGGACATGGAGGAACAGCAGCTGACCCGTTTAGCGAAGGACTAAGACGGGGTTTTCAATCACCTCGCGCTTTTCATAGTTTCGCCTCAGTTCTCTCCCGCCAAAAAATTTGGACTGCGACAATAAGTGTTTTTGCGCAGAGGCATTCCGCTATGCACTGGTATTCAGGTTTCAATGAAGTTATACAAGACGGATACAACACCTACTTCAGCGAAGGAGTAACTCCTTACGCGCTTGAATGGCTAAAGCGCAACGCTAAACGAGATTCTTGGTTTCTTCATGTCCATGTATGGGATCCACATACCCCCTACACCGCTTCAGAAGAAATGGCAGAAAACTTAGGTGATCATCGGCCCAATTGGATAACACAAGAAATTCTAGAAAAACATCAAAAACTTGCTGGCCCACACTCAGCTTCTGAAACTCTTGGCTTTGACCCAGATAGCGACATCTCGAAATATTTTTCACGCTTCCCACTAATGTCACCGACATTACAGACTCTTGAGGATATTGACCGCATGTTTGACGGCTATGACACCGGAATCGTACGAGCTGACACCATGGTTGGAAAATTGATGAACGAGTTAGATGAACAAGGAGTAATTGACGACACAGCAGTTGTCATTTCGTCAGACCATGGGGAAAATTTTGGAGAATTAGGTGTCTACTGTGATCATCAGACGGCAGATGAATACACCCATCATCTGCCAGGAATTATTCGATGGCCTGAACTCAAAGGAGCTTCTCATGGAGGAGCCGACACAGGGAATCATTACCAAGTAGACCTCGCCGCCTCAATTCTTGAATTAGCTGGAGCTCAAGTTCCAGAATCCTGGGATGGGGTTTCGTTCGCGGACTCACTCAAAAATGGGACAGGACAACAAGATGGAACTTCTGGAAGGGACTCTTTAGTGCTTTCCGCGGCGGCGTGGACAGTGCAAAGAAGTTTGCGCTGGGAAAATTGGCTTTATATGAACACCCGTCACGATGGATACCACTGTTTCCCCGAAGAAATGTTGTTTGATCTCACTTCAGACCCCCATTTACAAAACGATCTGGCTAAAACAGAATTAGAAATAGTTGCTTCTGCTTCTAACCGACTAAAGGAATGGAAAGAAGAGATGCTCGCATCTTCCATCCATGATATGGACCCGCATGACGTAGTTCTCCAAGAAGGCGGACCTTTCCATGTTTGGGGACAACTACCTGCTTATCTTGACCGTCTCCGCTCCACTGGCAGAGAACCAATAGCTAACGACTTAGCTATGAGATATCCCGAAGCTGCAGCTGGTAAAGGTCCAAAGCCTCCCTGGTTTTATTAAACAGAAAGTTCAAAGACAAAAATGAATACGCCAAACACAAATGACATGATCCATATCGCACGTTGGGAATGGGGAGAGAAAGAATGGTCTCCGTTCTCGGCAGAAGAAATGGATCGTAGACAAAATGATTTGCGTGCCCACATGGATGCTGAAGGAATAGACGCGTGCTTGCTCACCTCATGGCACAACATTTGTTACTACTCGGGATGGCTTTATTGTTACTTCGGTCGTAAATACGGGATGGTCATCGACAAGAAATCAGCAACGACTATTTCAGCTGGTATAGATGGCGGGCAACCATGGAGACGCACCCACGGAGAAAACATTGTTTATTCAGATTGGCGACGCAACAACTATTACGAAGCAGTCAAAGAACTAATTCCGAAAGTAAAACGTTTAGGTGTTGAGTTTGATCATCTAAGCGTTGACCAATTTCAGGCCCTAGCTCACCAATTTCCGGAAATTGAACTTGTTGATATTGGTACCCCCACAATGTGGATGCGTACGATCAAATCAACTGAAGAACATGATTTGATTCGTCACGGCACACGCATTTGTGATCTTGGAGCAGAGGCCTGTGTTCAAGCTGTAGCCGCAGGTGTCGCCGAACATGAAGTAGCCCTTGCCGTCACAGAAACAATGGTTCGCGAAATTGCTGCAACCTTTGAATTTGTTGAACTAATGGACACCTGGACATGGTTTCAGTCCGGTATTAATACGGATGGTGCACATAACCCTGTCACAAACAAAATTATTGAATCCGGAGACATTCTGTCCCTAAACACATTCCCGATGATATTTGGCTATTACACCGCATTAGAAAGAACTCTTTTTTGTGATTACGTCTCAGAAGAACATCTTCGGCTTTGGGAAATAAATGTAGAAGTCCATGAAAGAGGCCTTGAACTTATTAAACCTGGCGCTCGGTGTTGTGATATTGCGGCGGAACTCAACGATATTTATCGCAGTTATAACCTCCTCCAATACCGCTCTTTCGGATACGGCCACAGTTTCGGAGTGCTTAGCCATTACTACGGACGAGAAGCCGGAGTGGAATTACGAGAAGATGTAGAAACAGTCCTTCAACCTGGAATGGTTGTCTCGATGGAACCAATGATTGCTATCCCGGAAGGTGAACCAGGTTCTGGAGGTTATAGAGAACACGACATTCTTATTGTCGGAGACACTGAAGCAGAAAACATTTCTGGGTTCCCTTACGGCCCGGAACACAACGTAATCGCGAAATGATTCTAAGAGAATTAGTTATTTGACTTTCCAAACCCGCCACCACCGGGAGTTTCAATCTCAAATCTGTCTCCGGGGTTAACGAAAGTTTGGGCGCTGGCACCAAATTCGGTGACTATTCCATCAACGCTAATAAGTCGAGTATGCCCAACAGCTCCAGGTTCCCCTCCATCGACTCCATAAGGAGGTACTACCCGATGTCCAGAGAGAACGTTTATCTCCATCGCTTCTTTAAATAAGACACGTCTAACCGTCCCATCACCACCACGATGCCGACCATCTCCACCAGATCCTTTTCGTATATGAAAAGTTTCAAGAAGAACGGGGAAGCGCCACTCAAGAACCTCAGGATCGGTAAGTCGAGAATTAGTCATATGAGTATGCACGGCGTCGCAACCGTCAGCGTTTGCAGTAGCGCCAGCTCCACCACAAATAGTTTCGTAATTCTGATAGTCGTCGTTACCCCAAATGAAGTTATTCATCGTTCCTTGTGGAGCAGCTAAAACTCCCACAGCACCAAATAATGTGTCAACAATTACTTGACTTGTCTCAACATTCCCTGCGATAACAGCGGCAGGGTAAGAGGGGTTAATCATTGACGGTTCCGGCAGGATAACTTCAAGCGGCTTCAAACAACCCGCGTTAAGTGGGATGTCATCGTTGACAAGGCATCGGAATACGTAAAGAACTGAAGCATGAGCAATTGAAGATGGGGCATTGAAGTTACCTGGATGAGTATCGCTTGTCCCGGTGAAATCAATACATGCGGAACGATTTTCATGATCAACGCTGATTTTTACTGACACCTGATGGCCGTCGTCCATCAAATAAGTAAATGAAGAATTAGTTAAAGCATCAATAACTCGGCGTACAGACTCCTCAGCATTGTCTTTTACATGTTTCATATATGCGTGAACAACATCTAACCCAAAATGATCAATAACTCTCCGAAGTTCGTTAGTGCCTTTTTCACACGCAGCGACTTGCGCCTGAAGGTCTGCAATGTTTTGTTCCGCATTACGAGCGGGCCATTCTGCCCCAGTTAAAAGTTCATGAATCTTGTCATAGAGGAATCGTCCATCTGCAACGAGGAGAACATTGTCTAATAAGACACCTTCTTCATCAACTGTTGTCGAATCAGCAGGAGCAGAACCAGGTACACGGCCACCAACGTCTGCATGATGGCCACGAGATGCCACATAGAAAATAATGTTCAACTCTTCATCATCAAAGACCGGTTTGATCACTGTGATATCTGGAAGGTGTGTACCCCCGTTGTAGGGAGCATTCATTACATAAACATCACCAGGAGTCATGATTGGATTCTGCCGAATTATGGATTTTATAGATTCGCTCATAGAGCCCAAATGAACAGGCATGTGAGGAGCATTTGCGATCAAATCCCCTTCGGGATCAAATAATGCGCAAGAAAAATCTAGTCGTTCTTTGATGTTTACTGATGCAGCAGTATTCTCAAGCACTACCCCCATCTGTTCAGCAATATTCATAAAAAGATTGTTAAAAATTTCCAATTGAACAGGATCCACATCAGTGCCGATAGCGACACGATCCGGTAGCGCAACAACTCGTTCAAGAATTAGGTCTCCATTCTCCGAAGCAGTAGCTGACCATCCAGGTTCAATAACTGTGGTGCCTGTTTCTTCAACTAAAACTGCAGGCCCCAAAACAGGTTCCCCAGTTTTTAGAGCAGCACGGGCCACAAATGGAGTTTCATGAGGCTCACCATTCATGACCGTAGAAAATACCCCGAGTAGATCTTGGTCGGTGTCGCTTTGGCCAGATAACAAATCAACACTGTCAGATACCCCCACAGCTTCAACTTGCATAGATTCAACGATCAATTCTTTTTCCGGTGAGATAAATCCAAATCTTGAACGGTGTTGTTCTTCAAAAGATTCCTGAACAGCGGAACAGGATCCTGCATCAACCTGAAGAGCAGTGTCTGATCCGGCATACCGGATACCAAATCTCTTCATGGTGGTTATCTGATTATCTAAAACTCCTTGTTTCTTTACTACGTTTACGCTTTCGGCTTCCATTGAAATCCATTTAGGTTCGAGATCTATCAATAATTCTTCAGATAAAACAGATTCCACTGCACCCTCACTTAAATGGCGAATGTCAGCTAGCCCAATACCTAAAGCTGAAAGAACCCCAGCATGTGGATGAATGTGAATACGACTTACTCCTAACCGATCAGCCACCAAGCAAGCATGTTGTCCTCCTGCTCCTCCGAAACACACCAAAGTATAAGAAGTGATGTCGTAGCCTCTTTGAACGGAGATTTTTTTAATTGCGTTCGCCATATTCTCAACCGCTATTGAGAGAAACCCCTCGGCAACTGATTCTGCAGACTGAGGGATCCCCGAAGCTTGTGAAATCTCTTTTGCTAATTCATCAAACTTCTCGGTAACTGTTTTCACATCAAGTGGTTGATCTCCGTCCTTACCAAAAACATGAGGGAAAAACTCGGGACGTAATTTGCCTAATAATACGTTTGCATCAGTTATCGCAAGCGGCCCTTCGTTTCCATAACAAGCTGGGCCTGGATCTGCTCCGGCAGAATCAGGCCCTACTCGTAAACGCGAACCATCAAAATGAAGAATAGACCCGCCTCCGGCTGCCACCGTGTGGATATGAATCATTGGTGCTCGCACTCGAACCCCCGCAACCTGTGTTTCATGGGTTCTCTCAAGCTCACCGGCGTAGTGAGAAACATCAGTAGATGTTCCTCCCATATCAAAACCAATTAGTTGGTCAAATCCAGCGGTCTCTGCAGTCCTAACCATTCCCACTACACCGCCAGCAGGCCCTGAAAGCAAAGCATCTTTACCTCTAAAATGATGAGCGTCAGTGAGGCCACCATTGGATTGCATGAACATCAAATTTGGCCCTAATCCCTCAGGACGAAGTTTTTCGTCAACAGAATTGACATAACGGCGCAAAATTGGAGAAAGATAAGCATCAACCACCGTGGTGTCCCCACGAGAAACAAGTTTCATTAATGGGCTTACTTCGTGGCTGACCGAAATTTGTTGAAATCCAATTTCGTTAGCAATCTCATCAAGAATTCTTTCGTGCTCGGTGTATCTATACCCATGCAAAAGAGCAATCGCTATTGCATTAAACCCTTCTTTTCGTACTTCTTCTAAAAGAGTCCTTGCCGCCGAAACATCTAGCGGTTTAATTATCGAACCATCAGCAGACACTCTCTCATCAATTTCCACCACTTTTGTATAAAGCATTTCAGGCAAAACGATGTCTAACGCGAAAAGTTCAGGTCGAGCTTGATACCCGATCCTAAGAGCATCAGCAAAACCAGAAGTCGTGATTAAAGCAGTCGGTTCGCCTTCTCTTTCCAACAAAGCGTTCGTAGCAACAGTGGTACCCATTTTCACAGCACTAATGTCCTCAAAAGGTAAAGGATCGCCATTAGCGAGACCAAGAATTTCGCGTATACCTTGAATTGCCGCGTCATCATAAATACGGGGATTCTCAGACAACAATTTATGAGTAACAGTCGAACCATCGGGGCGTCGCGCTACAACGTCGGTAAAAGTACCGCCTCGATCAATCCAAAATTGCCATCCACTCATTAGAACCTTCTAAATTAGCCTGATTAAGTATTTTGGTTTGTTCCCCTCTAGCCAGACAACCCCTAATCAGGCTACGTTGCGATAAGGAACAGAACTCAAATGAAAACACTGGAGTGCACATGCCTGACGTAGAACTTGATTTTAGCCGAGAAGAATATGCAACTCGCCTTGCGAAAGTGCGTTCCGCAATGGAAAGCAAAGACATTGACGTTCTTGTTTCGGCCGATCCGTCAAACATGTCTTGGTTAACTGGCTATGACGGATGGTCTTTCTATACCCCTCAAGCCGTATTAGTCACTCATGACGATGACCCAATCTGGTGGGGCCGCGGAATGGACGCCAAAGGTGCTTTACGGACCGTATACATGGATGAACGTCACGTTATTGCATACTCAGACGACCACGTAATGTCGACAGAAAAACATGCATATCAGCATTTAGCGGCTCTTCTCTCCGATTCACGTTTCGGGCAATCAGTCATTGGAGTGGAATTAGACAATTACTATTATTCAGCAGCCTCTCATATCCATCTTCTCGCAGGTTTACCTCAAGCACAGATCGTAGATGCCACTGGACTTATAAATTGGCAACGCACAATTAAATCTGAGCAAGAACTTATCTACATGCGTCGAGCTGCACGCATAGTGGAAAAAATGCATCACCGAATTTTGGAACTAATTGAACCAGGAATGAGAAAAAATGATTTAGTTGCGGAGGTGTACCACACTTCAATCGCTGGAACAGAAGAGTTTGGCGGGGATTACCCTGCCATTGTTCCCCTCATGCCTACTGGAGTAGACGCATCGGCCGCGCACATAACTTGGGACGATAAGCCATTCAAATCCGGTGAAGGAACATTCTTTGAAATCGCTGGCGTACATCGTAGGTATCACGTGCCACTCTGCCGATCTGTGTTTTTAGGTGAACCTCCTCAAAAAATGGTTGATGCCGAAAAAGCGCTTGTAGAAGGCCTTGAAGCTGGCCTTGAAGCAGCTCGACCCGGCAATCGGGCTTGCGATATAGCAAATGCGCTTCATGAAACTCTTGCTCGTGCTGGTATTGAACGCGATGCTCGCTGTGGTTATCCAATAGGACTGAGTTATCCCCCTGACTGGGGTGAGAGAACAATTTCCCTTCGCGGAACAGATGAGTCTGAATTAAAACCTGGGATGACTTTTCACTTCATGCCCGGACTTTGGATGGATGACTGGGGTATGGAAATTACCGAAAGCTTTATGATTGCTCAAGATGGACCAGCAGAAACATTTGCTGATTTCCCAAGAAAGTTATTTGTAAAGAAATGAACGACCAGGCATTAACAAAAACTTTAGACATTCTCAAAGAACTCATCAGTTTTGAAACGGTGGCTCTTACCTCAAATCTTGATCTCATCACCTATGCAGAGAAGTATCTAAGCGACCTTGGAGCAAAAGTCTCTCTTACCCATAGCCCCGATGGAGAAAGGGCAAACCTCTTTGCTTCTTTCGGGCCAGAAATAAACGGAGGAATAGTACTCTCAGGTCACTCAGATGTAGTCCCAGTTAATGCAAACGACTGGACAACACCACCATTTCAAGCTGATCAGCGAAACGATTGCATCTTTGGGCGCGGCTCTGCAGACATGAAAGGGTTTATTGCATGTGTACTAGCTCTAGCGCCATGGTTTGCTTCGCTTGATTTGATAAAGCCTTTACATATCGCCCTTACATTTGATGAAGAAGATGGTTTTCACGGCGCCCCAATTCTTTTGAAAGATTTAAAAGAAAAAAATATTCAACCTGACGCAGTCATCATCGGAGAACCCACTGGATTAAAAGCAATCGCTGCGCACAAAGGTTGTTATGAATATGCCACAACAATAAAAGGATTAAATGGTCATAGCTCTGAACCAGAAAAAGCGGTAAACGCCGTTCAGTATGCTGCCCGCTTCATTAATCGTCTTATGGAACTAAAAATGGAAATGGTTTCCAGAGCTCCTGAAAACAGTCCGTATCAACCGCCTTCAACAACCATGAGTGTTGGAACAATCGAAGGAGGTCAAGCTCGGTGCATAGTCGCAGAGCACTGCAAATTTGACTGGGAGATGAGACCTATCCAGCGATCGGACGCAGAATATGTGCATGAACAATTAGCAGCCTTCACAAATGAACTTTTGTTAGAAATGAAAACAATTTATCCGGAAGCTTCAATTGAGACCGAAAAAGTATGTGAAGTGGATGGGCTTGAATACCATGCCGAATCCTCTGCTCTTTCACTTATGACCGAACTACTAGGAGAATCTGAGTTTGATGTTGTCTCCTATGGGACAGAAGCCGGTCTTTACCAAGCTGCGGGCATGCCAGCTGTTGTATGGGGACCAGGTGATATTGAAGTTGCTCATCGGCCAGACGAATTCGTTTCAATTTCTGATTTAAAAGACTGCTTATCTGTCTTAGAACGTCTGGGGCTAGAAGTATTAACGAAAACGCATTGAAGCGAAAGGAGAACAACTATGACTCGTATGACTCCAAGTGAAGCATTTGTTGAAACGCTAGTAGCCAATGAGGTAGACACCATTTTTGGAATTATGGGGTCAGCGTTTATGGATGCGATGGACATTTTTGAACCTGCTGGTATTCGTTTTATCCCAGTAGTTCATGAACAAGGTGCTGCACATATGGCAGATGGTTATGCACGAGTTAGTGGTCGCCATGGAGTAGTAATTGGCCAAAATGGTCCAGGTATTTCAAACTGTGTAACTGCTATCGCCGCAGCTTTCTGGGCACATAGTCCAGTAGTCATAATCACCCCAGAAACTGGAACGATGGGAATCGGTTTGGGTGGATTTCAAGAAGCAAATCAATTACCTATGTTCCAAGAGTTTGTTAAATATCAAGGCCATATCAACAACGAACATCGAATGGCAGAAATTACCGCACGATGTTTTGATCGCGCGATGTCAGAAATTGGCCCCACTCAATTAAATATTCCCCGCGATCGCTTTTATGGCGACATCGATGTTGAGATCCCTGAGCCGATGATTTTAGACCGAGGACCCGGCGGTGAACGAACACTAGACGAAGCCGCGGATCTTCTCTCTACAGCCGAGTTTCCAGTGATGATCTCTGGTGGGGGTGTAGTTATGGGCGATGCCGTTGATGACGCAGTCGCCTTAGCCGAACGTTTAGGTTGTCCGGTAGTAAACAGTTATTTACACAATGACTCATTTCCGGCTAGTCACCCACAATGGTGTGGACCGCTTGGATATCAAGGCTCTAAAGCAGCAATGAAACTTATAAGCCGAGCTGATGTAGTCCTTGCTTTAGGTACGAGACTTGGACCATTTGGCACTCTTCCTCAACACGATATGGATTATTGGCCGACCGACGCGAAAATTATTCAAATTGATGCAGACCAAAAAATGCTGGGCTTAGTAAAGAAAATATCTGTTGGGATTTGCGGAGATGCAGGAGCAGCAGCACAGGCATTAACTAAACGATTAGAGAAACGTGACCTAAAAAGCGATAGCACTCGCGAAGATCGGTTGATACAGGTCGCTGAAGAGAAAGCGGCTTGGGAAGAAGAACTCAGCGATTGGACAAATGAAACCGATGACTTCAGCATTGAAATGATCAAAGAAGCAATAGACGAAGAAGATAACTGGTTGCATCCACGGCAGGCATTAAGAGAATTGGAGAAAGCTATGCCGGCTCGAGCAATGGTGTCGACCGATATAGGCAACATCAATTCAATTTCTAATAGTTATCTAAGATTCGAAGAACCTCGATCCTTTTTCGCAGCGATGAGCTGGGGTAACTGTGGATATGCGTTACCTACAATTATTGGAGCGAAAGCAGCAGCACCTGATCGTCCAGCTATTGCCTATGCCGGAGATGGAGCATGGGCTATGAGTATGAGCGAAATTATGACCTCAGTTCGGCACAATATCCCAGTGACAGCAGTTGTTTTCCACAATCGACAATGGGGTGCAGAAAAAAAGAACCAGGTTGATTTCTATGGACGTAGATTCGTAGCTGGAGAATTAGACGGGGAAGAAAACTATTCAGAAATTGCTAAAGCAATGGGCGCAGAGGGTGTACGTGTTGACGACCTTGAAGAAGTAGGACCAGCATTAGATGAAGCAATTAAAAATCAGATGGAAGATGGAACAACGACCGTCATTGAGGTTATGTGTACTAAAGAGTTAGGAGCCCCGTTTAGAAAAGATGCTCTTTCAACACCTGTTCGTTATCTCAAAAAATATTCGGACTATACCTAACCGGCGTTACGAACAAGCCAAGAAAAAATTGGATCAGTCGGACGCGTAGGAAGCATCTCAGGATGCCATTGAACTGACAAAATAGGCAAATCTGTATGTTCTAGGCCTTCAATAGCTCCATCTTTTGCATAAGCCGTAGCTTCAAGCCCTTCTCCTAAACGATTCACTGTTTGGTGGTGGAAAGAATTGACTTCACTTTTAGAACCGTAAAGGCGAGAGAGCTCTGACCCGCTTTCAAAAAAGACCTCATGAGATCTCGTAGTTATCGTTTGGTCAAAAGCAGCATGTTCAGGCACATGCTGGTTTAGTGAACCACCAGCATGAACATTGATTACTTGGTGGCCACGGCAGATACCAAGAACAGGTAACGAAGTTTCGCCAACAGCGTCAAGTAAACCGAATTCAAATTCATCACGCATCGGTTCATAAGGAAACAGATCAGTGGCGGATGTTTTTCCATAATGCTCGGGTTCTTCCCCATAGTGCTTAGGATCAATATCAGTGCCGCCGGTAAGCAACAAACCATCCAAATTATCTACAGCATCAACAGGGTCAACATCAATAGGTAAGAACACTGGAAAGCCCCCGGCAGAAAGAATTCCTTCGGCATACATCACCCAAAATACATCAGCAGAACTATCAGACATCGAAGACCAGTTCCCGGCAAGGTCACGGCCGAATCTACGTTTCCCGGTGATACCGATCAAAGGCCTTTTCATGGTGCAACCACAATTGGAGTCCAGAGGAGAACATCCTCACCCTCTCGAGAAGCTCGAATTTCAAATCTTAAAATACGCCCTTCGTTTAAAGGAAGAACTTCTTTAAGAGTGTGGTGAAAAGAGAGTTGGTCTCCTTCAAAGACCGGACCTAAATGATCGCATCCATCCCACCCCAGTACAGTCACTAACCCTGGTAGTAACCGAGTTAAAGATGCTTGAGCTAAACCTTGAGTATGCCCTCCGTAAACTAATCGCTTACCAAATGAAGAAGCCTCAGAGTCTCTATGAATAGCAGCCTGATTAAAAGTAAAACGAGCTAAAGCAGGAGCGAGATCAACATGATCGGATAAAGGATCTTCTCGCTCTTCCCCAACAGACCATGAAGTTTCTGGCAGTAAATTTAAATCCCAATCGGGAACCAAACTTCCCCAAGAGTCCAAAGAAACAGGAACCGTAGGACCCGGAATCTCATCATTATGGCCAGGAGAATCCCCTTTGCAAGGCAATAAAGCTACTCGTTCGTAACGAGCGATAATTTCTTCGCCAGAACGAGTCTCAATCCCCAACCAAACTTTTCCTCTATTGAGGTCCTCTTTGGGCGAAGCATCGCATAAACCCAAAACAACAGTAGAAGTTGACAATGTTTCACCAATTTCAACTGGTCTTAATATTTCAACTGAACGATAGTAAAGATTAGCAATTGCTTTTCTTGTGGCATTTGTGGTTTGACCGATTGAAACTTGCATTATTAAACCAGGGTTAATCAAAGATCCAGAGCTTCCACTTACTTCGTTGTAGAGGCCACAATCGGCTGTCAGTAAGTGCTGATCACCAGTAATGGCACGGTAAAAAGTGTTATCTGCAGCAGAAAGAGTAAGCGAGGGAAGAGGGGTAATCGTCTCACCTGTATTCAGTTCATCAAAAAATGGACCATAACTCATAAGTAAAATCTAGACCGGCCAGAGACGACTCGTTGGTTTTCACGTGGCAAACTTAAAAAGTGAATTACAAGACCGAAATGGCATCATGGTGGCTTTTCTTAGGAAGCGCGGCCTTTTTCTTGATTGCGTCGATAAGAGAACATGATCCATTAGGAATTATCGCTTCGTCATTCTTTACTTTAGGATGCATAGTTTTTCTCTTGGGGAAAGGACGTGGCAAATGAATGGAGGTCACGTTTTAGTAGAAGGACTCGTAGCACACGGAGTTAATACAGCATTTGCAGTACCAGGAGAGTCCTATTTAGAAGTTTTAGATGCTTTATATGAAAAATCTGACCAAATACGTCTTATTGGATGCCGCCAAGAAGGTGGAGCGGCTTACATGGCTGAAGCATATGGGCGACTAACTGGTCAACCTGGCATCTGCTTTGTCACCAGAGGCCCAGGAGCGACAAATGCCTCAATTGGTGTTCACACTGCCGCTCAAGGATCCACCCCACTAATTCTTTTTATTGGCCAAGTTCCTACAAGCCATCAAGGGTACGAAGCATTCCAAGAAATGGATTACACCGCTTTCTTTGGAGGGGTTGCAAAGTGGGTAACTGAAGTTACTCACCCCGATCAAATCCCTGAAATAATTAATCATGCATTTACAGTCGCTACTTCGGATCGGCCGGGCCCAGTCGTAATTGCCTTACCTGAAGACGTACTAAGAGAAGAGACAGAAAAAAAGATTATCCCGGTTACTCCGATTAAAGATAATTCAATCTCAGAACAAGAAGTTCAAGAAATAATGGCCAACCTGCAAGAAGCAAAAAAGCCTGTTCTTTTGGTAGGAGGAGGCGGATGGACAGCAACCGGGCGAGAAAATCTTTGTCGCTTTGCTGAGAAACAAAATCTCCCAGTGGTGGTTGGTTTTCGCCGACAAGACTTAATGAACAACAACAGTTCTTGTTATGCGGGGGAAGCAGGGGTAGCGATGCCTCCAGCGGTTCGACAAACCTTGGATGAAGCCGATGTGTTACTTGCAGTTGGAGTTCGGTTTGGAGAAATGACGACAGACGCCTACACCCTCTTTCAAGATAGAAAACAAAAAATTCTTCACGTTCACTCCTCGGAAGCAGAGTTCGACAAAGTTATTAAAGCAGATCTCCATATCCGCTCTAACCCAAATTTAGCTATCGCCGAATTATTAGAAATGCCAAACCTTGGAGAAGGAAGAGAGCTATGGCGAGAAGAAACCCGTAACCGTTTCCTTTCAACACATATAGTTCCGGCAGCCACCATTGGCGTAGACATGGCCGCTGTTACTGCGTACCTCCAAGAGGTGCTTCCTGAAGATGTAATTATTACGAATGGGGCAGGAAACTTTTCAGTCTGGCCAAACAAGTTCTTCTATTACGGTTCTAAAGCCCGACTATTAGCACCACAGAACGGAACCATGGGATATGGATTACCTGCTGCGATATCAGCCAAAGTTGCTGCTCCTGAACGAGTTGTTGTTTGTTTCGCTGGCGACGGAGATTTCCAAATGAATATGCAAGAACTTGGAAGTGCGATGCAAGAAGAAGCTCAACCTATTGTCCTCATTGTCAACAACTCAATGTACGGAACCATACGGATGCATCAAGAACGCCGATACCCAGCGCGTGTAGTAGGAACAGATATCAAAAACCCCGATTTTGTTTCGATAGCTCGCGCCTACGGTTTCTACAGTGAGCGAGTAGCCAACATCGAAGAATTTAAAACAGCATTCGATAATGCCTTGAGTTCTAAAACTGGAGCAGTCCTTGATCTAGTTGTTGATCCTGAAATGCTTACGCCTCAACAATCAATAACTCAAGCTCGTTTATTAAACGAAAGATAATTGCGGTGTCCGAGATCACTACTTGGCTCAACGACGGATAGATTCACTACATGGCACGTAGTACACACCAAGCGCTTAGCGACGAACGAAATGAAAAAGTAGAAATCTATATCAATGGGGAATTCTTCCCACGACATGAAGCAAAAGTTTCTGTATTTGATAGTGGTTTCTTGGTCGGGGACGGCATATGGGAAGGCATACGTCTTCATCACGGAAAATTTGCCTTCTTAGACCGACACCTCAACCGGCTCTTTGCTGGATTAGCAGCAGCCGACATAAAACTGGGATTGACGAAACAAGAAGTCACCGAAGCTCTTCAATCAACCATTGACCGAAACAACATGGACGATGGGGTACACGTCAGGCTAATGATCACTAGAGGAGACAAAAAAACACCCTCCCAGCACCCATCCAACGTTATTGGAGGGCCAAATATTGTCATTATCGCTGAACACAAGAAAGCTGATCCTGAAGTTGCAGATATAGGCGTGAGCTTGTTCACCGCAACAGTTAGACGACCCGCACCAGACATGTTGGATCAGCAACTCAACTGTCATTCCAAATTGCATGAAGTAATAGCGTTAATTCAAGCAGTTCATGCAGGAGCTGATGAGGCACTGATGCTTGACCCAACAGGAGCAGTCGCTACCTGCAACGCCACAAATTTCTTCATAGTCCGTAATGGTGTCGTACAAACATCAACAGGTCAGTACAACCTCAATGGAATCACAAGGCAGATAGTTCTAGAAACGGCTGAAGCGGCTGAAATCCCAACTCGCCAAACACCCTTTTCACTTACAGATGTTTATGCAGCAGAAGAAGCATTCGTAACTGGAACTTTTGGTGGTTTAACTCCAGTTACAGAAGTAGATGGTCGAACAATCGGTGAATCGGCACCTGGTCCAATGACGCAACGTCTTCGCGGACTTTACGAAGATGCAGTGGCAGCATCAGTATCGTAATGACAGTACGAATCAATTGTTGCTCCGGGCCGAGAAACATCTCCACTGCTCTGATGTATTCTTTCCGCGAGAGGCAAGACACAACGGTATTTGATGAACCGTTTTACGCCCATTACTTGAATGTAACTGGGCGTGAGCATCCTGGTCGAGAAGAAGTGCTGAAAACACAAAACCCAAACCCAGCTCAAGTAACTGAAGAAATCATGTTGGCCGATCATGGCACACCAGTAGTTTTCTTCAAACAAATGGCGCACCACTTAATTGAAATGGACCGATCGTTTCTTTCGCAGTGCGTGAATGTCTTATTAGTGCGCGAACCGACTGAAATGTTGGCGTCATTAGCTGTGAACTTGAAAGACGCCACGCTCGGAGACACGGGCCTTGAATCACAAGTTGATCTGATGGAAGAAATACTTAGCGAAGGTGAAACTCCCGTGGTGCTAGACGCTACAACTTTACGTAAAAACCCACGTAACGCATTAGAAAAATTTTGCGAAAACATTGGCATTTCTTTTGATGAAGCAATGCTTTCATGGCCTGCAGGGCCAAAGCCAGAAGACGGTGTATGGGAAAAATATTGGTACCACGGAGTCCACGCCTCCACAGGATTTTTACCTTATGAACCTAAAGAAGTAACTATCCCTGAAGATCTCACCGCTGTGATTGAAGAAGCAGTACCTCTTTATGAACGTTTAAGCGAATACGCCCTCGAGTTGTGAATGGTTTAAGAGTTAGAAGCGAACTCAACAGCGACTTTTGCTGCCACAGCAGCATTATTTTTAACTAAAGCAATATTCGTTTCAAGACTGGCTCCGCCGGTGCTCTCAACGATATGGGCAAGTACAAAAGGAGTTGTTTCTGAACCACTCACACCTTCAGCATCTGCCGCGGCAAGACCTTCGCTTATCGCATTGTTAATGACCTCAGGATCAGCTTCATGTTCAACTGGCACAGGAGCGGCAAGAACCACTCCAGTATTCATCCCAGAGGACCAATGAGCAGAAATTGCTGCCGCTGCAGCCCAAGGAGTGTCAACCCGTGCGCTAACAGGAAGATTTGAACCTCGGATCCAGAACTCAGGAAAGGCGCTTGTTTCATAACCGAGAACAGGTACCCCAAGTGTTTCAAGGAATTCTAAAGTGCGAGGCAAATCTAAAATCGCTTTAACCCCCGCACTTACTACGGCAACCGGAATCGTTCCAAGGGCTGTTAAATCTGCAGAAACATCACCAGAATCTCCACGATGAACTCCTCCAAGTCCACCAGTAGCGAATATTTTGATCCCTGCTTTTTCAGCAATAAACATGGTGGTAGCTACCGTCGTTGCTCCCAGAGTCTTACGCGATAACGCTACCCCTATGTCCCGTAAACTAACTTTCTTTACCTCTTCAGCTGAGCCAAGCCTTTCAATTTGTTCAGAAGAGAGACCTACACAAAAATGACCGTCTATAAGCGCAGTCGTAGCAGGTACCGCACCGTTCTCTCTAACAATTGCTTCCACCTCTAAAGCCGTAGAAACATTCCGTGGATAAGGCATGCCATGGCTAATAATTGTTGACTCCAAAGCAACAACCGGCTTCTTAGAAGCTAAAGCTTCAGAAATTTCAGGATCGATTAACAGTAGATCTTCAGGCTTCATTGAAACAGTCTGCCCACATCTTTTGTAATACCCACAATCAAGAGCATATTCATTCCACGGTGTTTGCTCTTAGACCAAAACAACGCGAGAATTCAGAATATGAAACGCCCACCAATTCGTATTCTTGACCTCAAAGGCTCCCCAGAGGAAATAGGGCACCAACACGGAACAACCTATGCCGATGAAATAAAAATCTATACAAGAGAACGTATTCATCTCGCCAGCGGCCAATTCTGGGCAGGACAAGAAATAAATGAATCTGAAATCCTAGAGATAGCGGAATCCTGTCTCCCCGCTCATGAAAAACATTCACCCGAACTTTACGCAGAAATGTGCGCAATGGCTGAAGGCGCAGGCATCACACCAGCAGAAGCAGTAATCGTAGGAGGATTCACTGACTTTGTAGACACCGTCCGAAATACTTTTGGAGGAACATACCCATCAGAGGTTATTGAAGATGACTGCACCGCATTTATCGTCCCCGATTCAAAAGCAAACGGACAAGGACTATATGGCCAAACTTGGGATATGCATGACACCGCAACAGACCATGTCGTCTTAATGAGAATTCAGCCAGAAAATGGCAGCCCTTCTGCACTCATATTCTCTACAGTCGGATGTCTCGGCCAGATCGGAATGAATAGCCACGGAGTATGTGTCGGAATAAATAACTTGGTCACAACAGATGGATGCCCAGGCGTCATGTGGCCATCCGTCGTACGAGCAGCCCTAACTACTTCTTCAGCCGACGAGGCATTAAACGAGATTCTCACAGCAGATCTCGCCGGAGCGCATAGCTTTCTAATTTTTGACTCCACAGGAAATGGACACATGGTCGAAGCGATGCCTACCACACGTCCTTACAAGACTTTGGAACAAGAACCATTAGTGCACACAAACCATGTTCTTTGGGATCAAGCAAAGCATGTTGAGGCACTAAGGGACTTAAATATTAAAGCAAACTCGGAACATCGGCTATCTCGAGCCACCGAACTTCTAGCCAAAGAAAACTTGAGCATAGAAGACCTTATTGAGGTAACTCGTGATCCTGAAGCCATCTGTAGAACTTCAAAAGACCCCTATCACATTGAGTCAAGTGGCGCAGCAATTATGTGCCCACAGACCTTAGATTTCTGGGCGGTTTGGGGAGTACCCAACCTCAACGAATACGTCCATGTCCCATTCCATGAATGAAATCACCTACGCCCCGATAAGAGTTGAATGGGCTGAACAACTCGCGGAAATAGAACACACGGTCTTCTCATCAATCGGCACCGAAGACCTACTTAGCTACGAAGACATAGTTGGATACTGCAAAGTTTTCCCCGAAGGCGGCTTTGTAGCACTTGATGGAGATAAACCAATAGGTTTCGGTGTCGGCCTACTATTAGATTTCAATTTCGAAGATGCTTACCATTCACTCGATGATCTAACAGGAACAGCTGGAGGTGGCGATCACAACCCAGAAGGTGATTGGTATTACGGAGTAACAATTGCTGTAAATCCGGAATACCGCAAAAGAGGAATAGGCCACCAACTCTATGAGTTGAGAAAAGAAGCAGTAAGAAAACTAGGAAAAAAAGGAATTGTTGCCGGCGGAGTCATACCGGGATACTCCGAACATTTAGACACAATGTCAGCTGACGAATACATAGACAAAGTTGTATCGGGCGATCTCTATGACCCAACACTTAGTTTCCAACTACAAAACGGATTTGAAGCTCGAGGAGCAATACCTGATTATTTAGACGACCCAACAGTTGGAAATAATGCAGTACTTATAGTTTGGGAAAACCCTGACTACAGGGGCTAATCGAAAGTTACCAATAGTGTCAAAATCTGAAGCGGCTTTAAAAATAGATGAAACCATCACTCTTGTCGCTAGATGGCTGAATCAAACACAGCAAACCGAAACCAAAAGCGAACGTCGCCAGTCAGATCAACTAGCAGCTTTAATATCAGACCCCAACGGCGTTGCCTTTACTATGGACTTTGTTGATCGCGTCGCTCGCCACCGAGACGATAAAGCAGCAGCCAATCAACTCTTTCGTCTAGGAAAAGAAAAAAACCTCCCAAAATTCTTAAACACAGTCGATCGTCTAATGCTCTCGATAGGAGCTCGGCTAGCTCCACTTCTCCCAAAACTCGTCATGCCCCTCGCCCGTCTTCGCATGCGATCGCTAATAGGTCATTTAGTGGTCGACGCCGAAGACGAACCAATGCACAAACACCTCAAAGAACGCAAAGCCCAAGGGTATGCCTGCAACGTGAACCTCCTCGGAGAAGCAGTCCTTGGCGAACGAGAAGCAGATAAAAGATTCCAACAAACTCTTTCTTTAATTAGTGACCCAGATATCAATTACGTATCAGTAAAGGTTTCTTCAGTCACAAGCCAAATAAATTTATGGGCCTTTGATCACACTTTAAAAAGAATCGAAGAAAGACTCCGAGAACTTTACCTCCATGCCGCCTCCACAAGTCCTCCAACTTTTGTCAATCTTGACATGGAAGAATACCGAGACCTTGAACTAACTATCTGTGCGTTCATGAAACTCCTTGATGAACCTGAACTGAGATCAATAGAAGCAGGGATAGTCCTACAGGCATACCTACCAGACACATTTCCCGCCCTCCAACGACTTACAAAATGGGCAAACCAAAGACAAAAAACAGGTGGGGGAGAAATAAAAATACGTCTCGTAAAAGGGGCAAATCTGGCGATGGAAAAAGTAGACGCAACACTCCACGGCTGGAACCAAGCCCCCTACGAAACCAAAATGGAAGTAGATGCAAACTACAAACGGTGTCTTGACTGGGTCTTAAACGCCGAACAAATGAACGGAATCAGAATCGGTCTTGCAAGCCACAATCTCTTTGACGTGGCTTGGACTCACTTATTAGCTGAAGAACGCGGAGTCGCACACCGGGTTGAATTTGAAATGCTTCAAGGGATGGCACCGGCACAAGCTCGGGAAGTTCACGCCGACACCCATGGATTATTGCTCTACACACCAATCGTAGGACGCTCTGATTTTGACGTAGCGATAAGTTACTTATTTAGACGTTTAGAAGAAAACGCTTCTGAAGATAATTTCCTTCGTCATCTCTTCACCCTTAAACCAGATAGCAAAGAATTCTTAAACCAAGCTGATCAATTTCAAAAAGCAGTGATGAATCGATGGGAAGTTAGTTCCACTTCACGCCGTAAAGAGTCAGATAAAACAAGTAGTTCCCAAAATTTCTTTAACCAACCTGACACCGATCCGACTCAAGAACTTACACAAGAGTGGATAAAAAACACTCATCAACTAAACCCACAAAAAGTAAAAACTGAGTTCAGTGCTTCTATAGAAGAAATACAAACAAGCATTTCTAAAGTAAAAAATGCTCAGGAGAACTGGGTAAACCTCCACATACAAGAACGTCAAAAAGTATTACACCGAGTCGCAGAAGAGATCTTAAAAAGAAAAGACGACCTTTTTATAACAATGGCCCACGAAGCAAAAAAAACATGGGTGGAAGCAGACGGAGAAATTAATGAGGCGGCAGATTTTGCACGATGGTATGCAGAGAAATCAGCAGAACTAAATCAAGTAAAATATGCAGAATTCACGCCCTTAGGAGTTGTAGCGGTGGTTCCTCCCTGGAATTTTCCTACCGCGATTCCTACGGGAGGAGTTCTTGCTGCTTTAGCAGCGGGGAACGGCGTAATTTTCAAACCTGCCCCGGAAACACCAAGATGTGCAGAAATAATCGCTGAAGCCTGCTGGGCAGCTGGAGTCCCCAAAGATCTTTTACAGTTTGTGCGAACTCATGATGATGACATCGGAAAAACTTTAGTTACTTCTGTAGATGGAGTTATTTTGACCGGGTCAATAGAAACAGCAGACTTATTTCGCTCATGGAAACCCGAAATGAATCTCTCAGCTGAAACTAGTGGAAAGAACGCTCTTATCGTTACGCCACAAGCAGATTTGGATTTAGCTGCCGCCGACTTAATCCATTCTGCTTTTAGTCATCAAGGACAAAAATGTTCAGCAGCTAGCCTTGGAATCCTTGTTGGTTCAGTAGCAAATGATGAACGGTTCCTCCGACAAATCGTTGATGCCGCTAAATCACTTACTGTCGGCTCATCTCATGAATTATCCACCGTTCTTGGCCCTCTAATCGCCCCGGCAACAGGGAAACTATTAGATGCTCTTACCAAACTTGATGAAGGGGAGTATTGGCTTCTTGAACCCCAGCAAGTTGATCAAAGTGGGCAACTATGGACACCTGGGATCAAAGGGGGAGTGAAACCTGGCTCACGATTTCATCACACAGAATGTTTTGGTCCGGTTCTTGGTCTGATGCAGGCCTCAAATTTAGATGAAGCTATTGAATGGCAAAACTCTGTTGACTATGGACTAACTGGAGGAATTCATTCCTTAGATCCAATGGAAATAGAAGAGTGGCTTAAAAAAGTTCAAGTAGGTAACGCTTATGTCAACCGGCATATCACCGGAGCGATTGTGAATAGACAACCATTTGGAGGATGGAAACGTTCGGCAATAGGAGTTGGAGCAAAAACAGGAGGACCTGATTACCTTCTTCAACTAGGGAAATGGCAACCCACCGGACCCATAGAACTCTCTGCCGCAGAACAAGATGATGCTTACTGGTGGGAGAACTATTACTCCGTTGAACACGATCCATCAAATCTTTTTTGCGAAGCGAATATTCTCCGTTACCAACCACGCGCAAATCTCATTATCAGGATCAGTTCCGACGCTAACGAAATAGAAGTACAGCGAGTATTAAGCGCAGTGAACCGAACCGGTGTGTCCTATGAAGTCAGCAACGAAAAAGAAATAAGCAATAATGAATTTGCCGAATCACTTTCTTCATCTAGATTTGGCCGCATTCGACTTATAGGAACCACCACTCAGCCTGTTCGCCAAGCGGCAATTGCAGCAGAGATTCATCTCATAGATGCGCCAGTAACATCTAGCGGCCGCCTTGAACTCCGCTGGTATCTCCAAGAACAAGCAATCAGCCGCACATTGCATCGCTTTGGAAACCTTGTGAACGCCGCAACCAACTAATAAAGAACCTACGGTTTAAACTGCTATCCAGAACAGAATGAGACTTTATGACACAGTCAAATAGTGAAGAATCGCAAGGGGCTCTAAGAAATTTACGCATCGCAGATTTCTCTCGGGTACTAGCCGGACCGTTAGCAACCATGATTCTTGGTGATTTAGGTGCTGACGTAATAAAGATCGAACAACCTGGCGTCGGAGATGACACACGAACATGGGGACCGCCATGGTGGTCAGATGGAGAGAACACGACAAGCACTTACTATCTCGGCTTTAACCGCAACAAGAGATCAATCTCACTTGACTTACGGAACGAAGAAGACCTAAAAATCGCGCACCAAATTTGCTTAAGTGCTGACGTAGTTATTGATAACTTTCGCACTGGAACAATGGAACGATTCGGCCTTAACCGAGACAACCTGACGCAAGAAAACCCTGCAGTCATAACTTGTTCAATAACTGGTTTTGGAAGCACAGGCCCCGGAGCAGAATTAGCTGGTTATGACTTTGTCGTTCAAGCAATGAGCGGCATTATGCATATCACCGGAGAAGTAGAAGGAGAACCTTCAAAAATCGGTTCGGCAATGGTGGACAAATTAACAGGGCTTTACGCAGTAGTAGGAATTCTGGCAGCAGTTGAAGAGCGCCACCAAACAGGCAAAGGCCAGCATGTAGAGGTATCTCTCATGCAATCAGCTCTCGCTGGTTTACTCAATGTCGGAGTATCTCATGTCACTGCAGATGTAGATCCATCTCGGCACGGAAACCGGCACCCGTCAATAGCCCCATATGAACCGTATCAAGCATCAGATGGACCAGTAGCTATTGCTGCGGCAAGCCCATTGCTATGGGAACGTTTATGCGAAGAAATGGGGAGAACCGATTGGATTACTGACCCACGCTTTGAGACCAACGAAGATCGACTTGTAAACATAGAAGAACTTGCTGTTGAAATTAATTCGGAGTTAGCTAAAGACACGGCAGTCGCTTGGGTTAAACGATTACAAGTAGCTGGAATTCCCGTCGGATTAGTAAATGACGTAAGAGCAGCTTTCTTAACAGCCGAAGAGCTTGGCCTTGATCCCGTTGTGGTCTTGGGCGATGGCGAAAACGCTTTTCGGTCAGTCCGTTCCCCGCTGCAGATGGAAGCCACACCGCCTACCGTTCGCCGTGCTCCACCAACAAATAACCAACACGGCCAAGAAATACGTCAAGAACTAGGAAAAAACTAGAGGCAAAAAATAAATTTACGGTTCAATAATGTTGAAGAGAAGGGGGAAGTCAGTGAAAGTTTCCCAAAGACCGTAAACAGTATCAACGTCACCTTCAATCTTCGCTTCTCCGGCAACCACAAGTTCAGAAATATTGTCACCTGTCGAGACCATTCGATTTAGCTGCTCTCGAGAACAAGTAACCACAGCACTTGGCGAGTCATGAAGAAGCCCCGGCGAAGCATGCAAAGTCCCATTAGATAACTCAACCCGAATAGTTTCATCAACATCAGGAAGAACCCAATTCAAGAAAATATGCCCTAACTCGATGGCCTTCGTTCCATCAATTTTCACAGCCAGATAATCAAACACTTGTTGAGTGGATAGCCCAGAAGCAACATCAGGCTGAGGTCGACGGAACACTTCAGCTTTCAAAGATCCCTGACGCAGTTCTTGGGCTCCCATTAGATAAACATCTCTCCAAACCCCTGACTCTGCTCGCCACGCTAATTGCTCAAAAGCATCAGCTTGAAGCAACCTAGCTTTCTCACAAGAAGGATCAGCAAAAACTGCATGCCGCAAAACCTGAGCTACCCATCGGTGATCCCCTTCTTCATAAGACTTCTGAGCTTGCTCAAGGAATCGTTCCATTCCTCCCATATATTCCACATATCTTTTTGCAGATTCAACTGGCTCATATGGTTCAAGACTTGAGGGATGCCCGTCATACCACCCGAGATACCTCTGATAAACAGCACGCACGTTATGGCTAATAGTGCCGTAATATCCATGACACAGCCAGTCTTCCCACAACCCTGGCGGCAACTCAATTTGAGAAGCTATCTCGTCAGGGGTTTCACCGAGATTTAAGAGACGAACTGCTTGATCGTGAGTCCAACGATAAAGATCGCGTTGACGTATCAGATAATCTCTAACGTTCTCTTCACCCCAATGAGGCCAACCGTGACTAGCGAAAACAACATCAGAAACATTTCCCCATCGCTCAAGAGCTTCGTCAATGTAGCGACTCCACATTAAAGCATCTCGCACTAAGGCTCCCCGTAGTGTCAAAACATTGTGCATAGTAGCTGTGCAATTTTCTGCCATGCATAGTGCTCGATGGTCTGGAAAATAAAAATGCATTTCTGCTGGAGCTTCAGTTTCTGGTGTCAATTGAAACTCGACACGAACTCCGTCAAGAACAAGTTCTTGGCCGGTTTCAGTAATTTCAATAGTTGGCGGAACTAAGGCAGACGAACCCGCAGCAATACCTTTACCTAAGCCAGTATCCACATGACCTGTTGAACTCCAAGGCAGGAACATTCCCATCTGATAAATAGACCGACGGATCATCGCAGGTCCAGCAATAATATTTTCACTTACCGCTTCGGCCATAAAACCTTCCGGAGCAACAATAGGAATTTCTCCAGCCGCTATTCGATCCTGACTTACAACGCCGAGAATTCCCCCGTAATGATCAAGATGAGAATGTGTATAGATAACCGCGGCAACATCACGTTGACCGAGATGTTCTGTAACTAGTTCATAAGCAGCTGAAGATGTTTCAGAAGTAGTTAAAGGATCAATTACAACCCAGCCAGTGTCTCCTTGAATAAAAGTGACTGTTGAAATATCAAAACCGCGAACTTGCCAAATCCCATCACATACCTCGTATAAACCGTGTTGAGCGTTAAAGCCAGCTTGTCTCCAGAGTGAAGGATTCACCGTTTCTGGAAGAGGGTCATTAACAAAATCCGCGCGTGAAAGATCCCAAACCGGATTTTGTTGTGGCGAAGGTTGAGATCGTGCAATTATTGGATCTTCACGAGTTGCGATAAAGCCTCTCGCTACGTTTTCTGCATCTTTTCCGCTGTCGGTTGGTAGTGATTCAACGAAACTTTCTATGTCTGTCTTTGTTGAAGCCTCAGCAGGCTTTGGGGAACGAGGATCAGACATAACTATTTAAGAGCCAGTAAATAACTTTCCGGTATTTTCATACATCGGGACGGGGCCCGGACCATCTCCATAGCGACCTGATTCAAAACGAGCGACCACGAAATGATGCACTTCGTCTGGTCCATCCGCAAGCCGAAGAGTACGTTGGCCTGTGTAAAGTTTCGCAAGTGGTGTCCATTGGGACACTCCAGTGGCTCCGTGCATTTGGATTGCTTCATCAATGATGTGACAAACCTTTTCTGGAACCATTGCTTTTACCGCACTTATCCAAACCCGAGCTTCAGCATTTCCCATTGTGTCCATCGCTTTGGCTGCACGAAGAACCATAAGGCGCATTGCTTCAATTTCTATACGTGCTCTAGAAATAACTTCCATATTTTTGCCCAATTTAAGAACTGTCTTACCGAAAGCTTCTCGGTGTAGCCCTCTTCGGACCATAAGTTCTATCGCCCGTTCGGCAGCTCCGATGGAACGCATACAGTGGTGAATACGACCGGGTCCAAGGCGGACTTGTGATATTTCAAATCCTCGACCTTCCCCAAGCAGAATATTTTCTGCAGGCACTCGACAGTCTTTAAAAGTTATATGCATATGGCCATGTGGCGCATCAGCATGGCCAAATACTTCCATAGGGTGATCGATGGTCATGCCAGGAGCATCAATGGGTACAAGAATCTGTGATTGTTGACGATGAGGCGGGGCATCAGGATTGGTTTGAACCATCGTGATCATAACTTTGCATCTTGGGTCACCCGCACCTGAAATGTAATATTTTGTACCGTTTATGACCCATTCATCGCCATCAAGTACTGCTTGGCATGCGACGTTTTTTGCATCCGATGAGGCAACATCAGGTTCTGTCATCGCGTAAGCTGATCGAATTTCACCATTCAGTAGTGGCACTAACCATTTTTCTTTTTGTTCTGGAGTGCCTACGCGTTCAAGAACTTCCATATTGCCGGTGTCCGGGGCGGAACAGTTGAGAGTCTCGGAAGCGATTGGATTTTTCCCAAGTTCCGCTGCAATGTACGCATAGTCAAGGTTGGATAATCCTTCCCCTGTTTCTGCATTAGGGAGAAAGAAGTTCCATAGTCCTTTTTCTCTGGCTTTAGCTTTTAGTTTCTCAAGAATCTCAAGTTGTTCAGGATGATAGCCCCATAGATCTTCACGTATTTCTCCAAGCCTGTGGTATTCACCGGTTAGTGGCTCTACTTCGGTATTAATAAAGTCAACAACAGCGTCATAAAGAGGCCGAGCCTTATCTGACATTGCTAGATTCAAACTCTCGTCGCTGGGGTCATTGTTATGAAGACCGGGTCCAATTGCCATTATTCTCTCCGTTGTCGCGTGTACATAGGAAACCTAGATCACAAAGACCTGATTTCCCAATCCGAGAATTTCAGACCTGATATAAAAATAAATTTTTAGGATTGTTTGTTTATTGACAGTCGTTCGTGCCGCTATATGTATAGTTTTGCCATTCAACTGGATGAGTCACCCAATCAGTAACAAATCCTGGACTTCCGAAAAAGTTAGGAGCATATATTCGCACATAGAAATCATAGGAATCCGTGCAATTGAAAAGTGTCCCAGATGCATAAGAATCCTTATTGACCATTAAAGATTCACTGAAGGTGCCAGACCCATCCGTTGAAACACTCTTATTTGTTACCTCAATATTTCCAGAATCATTTACTAACACCCCAAGCTGATAGATAGTGTTGCCTGGAGTAGTAACTCCAGCAGGTTTGTACCAGTAAAGGTAACGAGTTCCTTGATTCCCATTTGCATCGGCAGGCTCAGGGTCTAAATTATATGGAACACCAGATAATTCGTTTGACCATGGGCCTGTTCCTGCACTATTTACGGCAGCAACACGGAAGAAATATTCCGTACCATTTGGAATAACCCAAGCTGAAGCAACGGTCGTTGTAGAAACACCTTCATTCACCGTTTCCCATGTTCCAGCACTGCCAGCTCTTGATTGAACCACAAAGTCAGTGATTGGAGATGAACCTTCGTAAGTAGGTTCTCTCCAATCAATTCCAATCACTTGATGAAACAAAGTTAAAGAAACTAGCGTTGGCGCATCCGGAGTATCTCCGGGCTGTGTTGTCGTTGTTGTCGTTGTTGTCGTTGTTGTCGTTGTTGTTGTAGTTGGTGGCGTTAACGTTGTTCTGGTTTCAAAAGCCCAAGGAGGACCTTCATCACAGTTGTCGTCCCAACCAGGAAGACGAGTGTGAGTGATGACCGGCTCTCCTCCATTATCTGGATACCAGAGTCCATCGGCATATTGAGTCCAAGTGACCCCAGTTGGATCCACCCAGACCCAAATTCCGTCACCATCGTCATCATTCCAGCCAAATCCACCACAATCATGACAATCCTCATACCAGCCGGGTAAGCGATCTGGGCTAAAGACAGTATTTAGAGAATACTCAGAGTAAGCGCCTTCTTCAGGATCCCAGTCACCAAATTCATTTGGAATCCAAGTCACCCCATTTGGATCAACCCAGTACCAGATATCTCCTTCTGGCGCCCAACCCCATTCGGGACATTCATGACAATCGGGATCGAAATTAGGCAAATCCTTGTAGTCGCTATGCGGATACGAGCCTTCTTCTGAGATCCACTGCCAAATTCCCGAAGAGAATTCGAAGGTCCAGACTACCTCAAGGCCACCGTCCCAGACCCAGGAGCCGTCTTCCATCTCAATCCAACCCCAAGGCGGACATTCGTTACATTCTTCGATGTAGCCAGGAAGATCTTTGTAGCTGCTTATTTCTCCGTCTGCAGGATCAGTAGTTACCCATACACCACTCATACTTGTAAACCACTGTTTCCCATCAGGTCCAATCCAAGAAAGGTCATGAACATCAGACCATCCCCAAGGTGGGCACTCAAAACAGTCTTCAATCCAACCCGGAAGTTCTCTATGGTCGGTATAAGTTGGTCCATCGCTTTCTGAAGTAGCACCTACAAAAAGTGTTGATGGGCTATTTGAGGTATTAGAGATTGGCTCAATAGATGGTCCTTCTTCCCATCCAGCATCACCCCAATACCAATTACTGCCATCGGGAGCTACCCAAATGTAAGCGGGATTACCATTTAAATTAACGCCAGCTTTCCAGCCCCACCATTCAGGGCAATCAAAGCATTCCTCGTCGAAACCAGGTAAAGCTGTGTAATCACCAATTATCCCCAGCCAATCAGCGTCTGAAGAGTCAATTTCTGTTGTCTGTTGGTAGGGGTCAGAGAAATCACCCCAATCGGTATTACCGGTATGAACCCAGCCGTCCTCGTCAGCATCAAAAGTGAAAAATTCACCACTGGGGTCTATCCAACGCCAAACACCATCATCAGTTTCTACCCACCCCCATGGCGGACAATCATTACATTCTTCAAACCACCCGGGCAGGTCACGGAAGTCAGTGATCACAGTGTCAGGAACATATAGGGGATTAACCCAACCAACTCCGTGTTCCCAACTCCAGTGATCTGGAGAGTCTTCCGCAGGATAGGTGTACTCAAAAGATTGTCCTGGCCAAATCCAGTGGTAGTCACGAGTAGTCATAGAGGCGACGCCAAATCGCCAATCTATACATGGTGGCAAGCAGCCATCAAAAGTAGATTCATCGTCATATTCCGGCTCAAACTCTTCTGTTGTTTCCGGATCTATTTCTTCAGTATCAAAACTCGGCTCATAAACTTCTGGGTCGTCGTCTGCACCTGAATCCTTGGTAGTAGTAGTTCCTGAAGAACTTTTAACGGCTTTAATGACAACGTATTTTTCAGTTCGTTCCTTACCTTCTTCTTCAAGCACATCTGAGCTTGATTTGTAACCTCCATCATCATCTGTTTCATAAGAAGGAGTGCTACGGCCTCCAGGAGTTGATGGTGGACAAGGCCAGCACTCCTCGTCGTATCCAGGGATATCAGATTCTGTTGCATAAACGGTTCCGTCATCCGGTACCGGATGCCAACCCGGCAACGTTTGGTCCCATACAAATATTCCGCTAGGAGTATGTAGCGACCAATATCCATATGAAGTGCCATCTGTTTCTAACGTAAATCCATAAGGTGGCTCACCGTCAAATATTGGACAATCCACTTCTTCAGTCGTAATTTCCGGTTCAGTAGTTGTCGTTTCTTCAGTAGGAGGAGGTTCTTCTGGAGGGGTAAGAGGGTTACCACAAGCGCAACGCACCCGAGGAATACCATCGTCATCTACAAGTACAGCGGTACCTGCTTCAAGAACAGCAAGAAAAGGTACAGCTTCTCCTTCTGAATAACCATGATTAATGACCAGAGTGTTTTCAAGAAGAACAACAGCGGTTAATGATCGCAAATAGTCAGGAATTTCATCAACAGCAATACCTTGCACCCCGGCCCAAGCCGCAGCGCGATCAGGATTGTTCATCAGGAACTCAATCATTGCCTCTACATCACAAGAATTTTCCCCAGTTCCTCCGTATAGGCCTGAAGTATCAGAACTAACTGTTCCACTAGAAAGGTCTTCAGTCGGTACCTCAAGTGTGTAGTTGGCAAAAGAAGGGCCGAAAGGATCAGGGCCCAAAGCGTTATTTGGCTGGAACACGTAATCTGATACGGGCGATAAACCATCAAAATTTGCTTCGTCAGAACTTCCGCCTCTAGTAGTAGCGACAACGATGCCGGCAATAAGCGCAAGGATGATAATCACGGCAATGATTCGGGCATCACGTCTCTCAAATGTGTTTTTAAAAAAAGCTACAATTTTTTCCTGCATACAATTATCAATCCTGTTTATTTTTAGAAACTCTTCACCTTGTTAAGGTAGAACATTTATGCGGCATATATCTAATTCCGCGTTTAATTTAAAAAGTAAGGGCTCAAAGTAAGATTTGAAAATTTACTTAAGCCAAAGGTCAAAGTAGCCGGAGATTCAGAAAGAGAACCGTCGGGAGAAGAGGTTGTGGCATTATGAAAATAGTTTCGGTTTCTAAGACTCCGCGTGCAGTTAAAGTCATGTTATTTATACTTCTCGGCGCTGGTTTAATAGGCGGCGGGATTGGTGTCTGGTGGGATATTGGGAACATAGAGGAAAAAGGGTTCCTTCAAAAATTAGATCCGGAATGTTTGGATTACGATGAGAAAGTTGATGCCGTCCAAAAATCCCTTGTTGATGGGGAGATAACGCAGGAAGAAGCCGATTACAGGCTTGCTGATTTGAGAGAACGCCGAGGGGGTGGCGGTGAAGGGGACACCGGAGAAGGTGATTGTTGGCGTGCAGGGTTGGTCAGCATAATTGTTGCCTTCATATTCGTGTCTCTACTGCTTCTTTCTCTTTATATAAGAAATCCAAAGAGTCGGAGAGAAAAATCTAGGTATAAACCGCAATCACAAAAACGTCGTAAAAAAGATGATGACTCAATTAGCGGGTCTGATGATTTTGATAGCCCTATATTTAGTTAGATTTATTGAGAAAGGTAAATATGTTCACAATTTCTGATCTGAAACATCATGACGTTGATGCGTACGATTGCCGCATCCATGTCGCAGAAATAGGAGAAGGACCGCTGGTGCTTCTCGTTCATGGGTTTCCCGAATCATGGTATTCATGGCGGTTTCAGCTACCAGCCCTAGCTGAAGCCGGATATCGGGTAGCCGCAATAGATGTACGTGGTTATGGATCCTCTGAAGCACCAGAAGAGATAGAGGCATACCGGTTGATGGATCTCGCCGGTGACTGCGTCGGAGTAGTTGAGGCACTTGGCGAGACAACTGCCACAATTGTCGGTCATGATTGGGGCTCTCCTATTGCTTCTTCTGCCGCTCAAATAAGACCAGACGTTTTTACTGCGGTGGCATTACTAAGCGTCCCGTTTTCTCCAAGAAACAGACATAAACCAACAGATATATTCCGTTTCATTGGAGGAGACGAAGAGTTCTATATCGAATACTTTCAAGAACCAGGCCGAGCTGAAGCAGAGATAGCTTTGAACCCAAAACGCTGGCTAGAAGGGTTCTATTTCTCCGCCTCAGGTGATAGCCCTCCACTAAAACCCGGAGAAAAATCTATGGGATTTGTAGCTCCAGGCAGCCTTTTAGGAGATCGGTTTCTTTTCCCATCTGAACCGTTGAGTTGGATGACTGAAGAAGATCTGAATTTTTATGCTGAAGAATTCCATAAAGCCGGTTTTACTGGCGGGTTGAATCGATATCGAAATGTTGATCGAGACTGGATTGATTTTAGAGGGTGGCATGGTGCGCCCATCCTTCAACCATCAATGTTCATTGGAGGAGAAAAAGATGGGCCAACTATTTTAGGAGCGTCTGCGATTGCCGGGTTTAAAGAATCTCTTCCCCAATTACATAGTTCAACGATTCTGCCTGACGTTGGTCATTGGATACAGCAAGAAGCAGCGGAAGAAGTCAATGAGCTGTTAACAGATTTTCTTAAAAGCGTGAGTTAGAGATGGTTGCTTCTCATTGAGACCATTTCTGTTCTAGGGTTAGTGAATGGCCGCGGATAAATCAGGAAAACTGACTCGGTCGCTGACATTCCGTCATGTATTTGCGCTGTCAACTGGCGCCATGCTTTCATCAGGGCTTTTCTTGCTTCCCGGAATCGCAGCGGCGAAAGCCGGACCTGCAGCAATACTTGCCTACTTCATCGCAGGCTTACTAGCTGTTCCGGCAATGCTTAGCGTTTCAGAACTCTCTACAGCTCTCCCTAAAGCCGGTGGCGCCTACTATTTCTTAGAACGTGCACTTGGCCCATCGGTTGGAACTGTCGCAGGTCTCGGAGCATGGCTATCGCTCGTATTAAAAGATGCTTTCGCCATGGTTGGTATGAGTGCATATCTCGTTTTGATCGTAGATGTGAATTCAAAAAATCTTGCACTGATCTTGATCGCATTTTTTACATTACTGAATATTGTTGGCTCCAAAGCCAGCGCCTCCTTACAGCTCGTCTTAGTCAGCTTTGTTATTGCAGTAATAGGTTGGTTTATTGTCGATGGACTTTTTGAAATCGGATCAAAAGGGATTACTGATTCAAACCTTGAGCCTTTCTTCACTACTGGCGGATCAGGAGTAATGGCAGTAGTTGGACTTGTTTTTGTTTCTTATGGCGGACTAACAAAAGTTGATAGTGCGGCGGAAGAAGTAGAAGATCCATCTCGACGCATTCCCCTTGGAATGGCCGCTTCGTTAACTGTTGCCACTCTCTTATACACACTCGGCGTTCTCGTAGCAGTAGCGGTACTACCACCTGAAGAATTACATACAGATTTTGCCCCAATTCATTCCGCCGCAGAAGCAATTCTGCCACCCTTCGGCGCAGCACTTGTTGTTATCGCTGCACTTGCAGCATTCGCTTCCGCAGTAAATGCAGGCATTCTTGCGGCTGCGCGCTATCCGATGGCGATGGCGCGTGATGGTTTACTTCCAAAAGGGATCGGAAAAATCAGTAAATTTGGAACACCTATAGTTGGTGTAATTTCAACTGGTAGCGCTATCGCGATTGTTGTTTTAGCTTTTGATGCAGAAGCAATCGCTAAATTAGCTAGTTCTTTCGTATTGCTAACACTTGGCCTAGTAAATCTCGCAGTACTAGTTTTGAGAGCTTCACAAATCCAGTCATATGCTCCTTCTTTCCGTGCCCCCTTCTACCCGTTTACACAATTTGTCGGAATAGCTATTTCGGTTTATCTCATTTGGCAATTAGGACCCACTCCTCAAATTTTTGTGGTTACAGTCACCGCTGTTGCCTGGACATGGCACCATTTTTATGCCACCGGGCGCACAAAACGCGCAGGTGCGATACGCCATGTTTTTGAACGATGGGGAAAAGAAGCAGATCGGGGCCTTGATAGAGAAATGAGCGCGGCTATGGCCGGACATGGTTTAAGAGAAGCAGACGATTATGCCGGACTAATCGCACGGGCCTCTGTATTATCTGCCCCAGAAAACGCCGATATAACTGAGGCGGCGAGTCGCGCCGCGACAGTTCTTTCACAACAAATCGGGCTGTCAAGTGAGAAAGTAACAGAGCAGTTTTTGGAAACTGGTTCGTTATGGATTCAACCATCTAAAGAACATTCAACAGCTACCCCGGTAGCTTTTTTTGAAGATATTGAAAGCGACTACCTTGTTATTGTTCGATCTGCTCAAGGAACACGCATCCCGGCTTCTTGGGGTGGTTCTGGTGAACGAGTTAACGCATTATTTTTTCTTGCCGGAACAAATACGAATCCCGGCAGATCACTTCGTCTGGCAGGAGAATTAGCACAGCACTTACGGTCCGGCACCGAGGAAGTCGGCAAGGCTATTGATGAAGTAGGAGTAAAGTCAGCTCTCTTACCTGAAGCAGCGTTACGCCAACACACTATTTTCCCGGAAGGTCTTGATTCCGCTCTCATAAACAAGAAAATCAGCGACATTGAATTACTAGAAGGAGCTGTGATTGCAGCAGTTGTTCGAAATGGGATCTCAGTGGAGATTCATGAGGAACTAGTTATAGAGTCTGACGATCAAATAACAGTAATAGGCCCGCTTGAAACCATGCCTCCAATAGGCAGTCCTGTTCCAGTAATCCAAAAGTAGACAACTAAGAAACTAGTATTTTTCGCAATTCCGCCATACCACTAATTGTTTCTTTAGGTGAAGAAGCAATCGGAGCAATATTTAAATCCTTTGCTCCGCTTTCAATAAAGGGTTTCAACCAGTCAGCGATCTCGCTTGGAGATCCGACAGGAGAATATTTTTCAAAAAATGAAAAAGAAGTTCCATAAAAGCGTTCCATAGCTGGACCTAAGACTTCTTTCCCTTCTTTCGGTGAGTCCCCGAAACCAACCCAAATCTGATACCCATGACGCCATTTAACATCGGTTCTTCCACACTCTTCAGCAACGTCTTGAGACTTAAGGACACCATTTTGAAATCTTTCTGGTGAGCACCAAGAAGCAAGCCAGCCATCTCCAAGCTTTCCCGTTCGCTCAATTGCAGCGTCAGAACGTCCACCAATGGTTATAGGGACAGGTGAGGAAGGGGTAGGTCGAATAGAAACACTGGGTACGGAATAAAATTCTCCGGAATAGTCCACGGTTTCGCCACCTAACAAGGAACGCAAAATCTTTAAAGCCTCATCGGTACGTTTACCACGGGTAGCAGGATCTATTTCCACTGCCCTCATTTCATTTCGGTCTTCTCCTCCAATTCCGACTCCAAAAGTAAGTTTCCCAGGGGAAAGATCACACAAGGTAGAGATTTGACGCGCCACTACAACCGGATGCCGTAATGCGAGTAAGTAAACACCAACGTAAACATCAAGAGAAGGCTGTAATCCTGCTAACCACGAAACTAAAGTCAACCCATCAATTCCTTGCCCGCCCCGGAAAGAAACATGATCGGCGGTAATCAGATGATCAAGTCCGGCGTTAATTGCAGAATCAACGTAGATAGACGCATCTTCATAAGATTTAAAACCAGAAGGCGGGATTGATAAACCAATTCGTAGATCTTGATTATTCACGATCTCGTTTTTCACCGAAATAATCCCATGAAGTAATCTTGTCAGCAGATCTATGCCGTGGCGCCACACCCCACTTACCCTTGGGATGACCAAGCGGGATTAAAGCGAGTACTTCATAACGTTCAGGAATATTTAAGAGATCTCGAACTTCATCTTCATAAATTCGATGCAAAGTAGTTAATGCAGTTCCAAGACCTAAAGACCTAGCGGCCAGCATAAAATTTTGCACCGCAGGATATACCGAAGCATGTGTTGGACCGACTGGCATTGGTCCCTCATCGTCGTAAACCGTCATATCGATTGATGGCATGAGAATCAATACATGAACAGGAACATGCTCCAAGTTTTCCGCTAAATGAACGGTGGCACGATTGTTCCGTTCCCACCCTTCACGAACGGCGTCATTAGGGAAGTCTTTCGGAGCGATAGCAGGTTCGTATCGTGCCCATCCTTTACGGTAGATTTTCGCCAACTCAAGTCTCAGGTCAGAATCTTGCACGATCAAGAACTGATATGGCTGAATATTGCCTCCGCTAGGAGCTTGAACTGCCGCTGCAAGACAGGTCCAAATATCTTCCTCAGAAACAGGGTTTTCTTTGTAGCGCCTCATAGCCCGAGCAGTCATCAGGCCCTCTAATAAACCAAGTTTTTCTTCTTCCATATCAAAGTTTCCCTTATTATTCACCTGTGAATTCTGGTGGCCTTTTTTCATTTAAAGCAGCCAACGCTTCTTTATGATCAGCTGAAGAAAAAGTCGCAGTTTCAAGAGCGGTAGAAAGATCAAAAGCAGAACCCGCTGTTTGCTTAATCCAAGCGTTTACAGATTGCTTCGTATATTGAATGGCCAGAGGCGCTCCCGCAGCAAGACGTTTAGCCCAAGCTAAACCAGCCTCTCGACACGACTCTGCATCTGGTGTTGATTCAGCCACTAAGCCAACACGAACTGCTTCTTCTGCTGATATCGGATCTCCGGTAAGAAGGAAACGTTTCGCCAACATAGGACCTATTGCTAAAGGCCAAGCGATCACACCGCCATCTCCAGCAACAATTCCAACTTGAACATGAGGGTCGGCAAGTCGTGCAGTTTCAGACATGACAACAACATCGCAAAGTAAAGCAATGCTTGCACCCAACCCAATGGCATGCCCAGTTATTGCTGAAACGATTGGTAAATGAACATCTAGAAGATCCCAAATTAATGATTTGCCTTCAAGCCTGATGTCTGATGACGCTCCGGGCTTACTTAATTCAGGAAACCAAGAAAAGTCTCCCCCTGCGGTAAACGCTTCCTCAGTGCCTGTTAGAAGAACCGCTCTGGCATCTCTTTCAGCCTGAAGACGTGGAAAAAGATGCGTTAATTCATGATGCATCTGTCCATCAACTTTGTTAAGCGGATCCCCAGCTTTATCAATTGTTACGACAAGCACGTCTCCGTCATATTCAAAGTGAAGATATTCAAAGTCCATATATCAACCTCATAACAACGTAGTGTCAGTTTCTAGATCCAAAGATAAACGGCCAGTTAACTCATATATACGTTGTGCAACCATTGCATGTGTTGAAGCAACTTGCCCATCACGAACGAATCTTTGTAACGGTTCTCGGAGATACACAGCTGTGCCGCCTGCTTCACGGCCAAGACTTACAAGAGCATCACAACATCTTTGAGCCGCATCGCATGCAGCCAAGCGGATACTGCGTCGATTCTCAATTGTTAAAGAATCACCTTGTAGTGCTGTTTCCCAAGCAGATCCAAGAGTTTCCAACAAAAACGCCCTTGAAGATCTTGCAGTCGCTTCTGCTGTAGAAAGAACTGTTTGGCCTGAAGCACGCTCAGCAAGTATACGACTTGAACCTTGAGGCTTTTTTGAAAGAGCTACTTCTTTAAAACGGGAAACAGCCCCGTCTAGTAATCCGATAGACACAGCAGCTACTCCAGCAGCTAGGACTCCATAAAAAGGAAATCGCCATTGAGGCCCGTCAAGAATCGGAGCAGCATCGGTGATTTGTACCCATCTACCTTCTGGAACAAAAGCGGATTCAGTTCGATAGTCCGTCGACCCTGACCCAGCGAGGCCAGTCACTTTCCAATTATCTAGAAATTCAATATCACTTGGGTCCATAAATACAAATGGAGCGAACAAACCGTCATCTCGTTTAACTGGTTCCCCATCCGTATTGTAAATTCGAGTTCCACCACCAATCCACGTGCAGTGCTCAGAGCCTGAACCCCATTCCCAAGTTCCAGTTACCGAAAGCCCTCCATCTGTAATAGTTGCCTTACCGACTGGAGCAGCAAAACCACCAGTACAGGAATCTTTAGTTCCATAAATCAACTGAGCATGTGGTTCGGGTAAGAAGCCAGCCAAGAGAGAAGTTGTCCCGGCAATCATTACACACCACCCTGAAGCTCCGTCATGGCGGGATATCTCAGCGATAGAGGTGATAGCGGTTTCAACATCAAGTTCTGGTCCACCAAGACGTTCAGGCACAAATAGTCGGAAAAGCGAAGCTTCTTGGAGATCAGAAACCACATCTTCTGGTAAACGTCCATGAGCCTCGATTTCTCCTGACCGTTCTCCCAGAGAAGGACCTAGTGAACGAGCGTTGGCAAGAACATCAATACCCATGTAAGCAAACTAGATCATGGCTCCAAGTTCAGCCAATAGGGAGTTTGAATCTACTTGCAGAAAATGAAACGATACAAAAGTGAAGAAAATTTATTTATTTCTCAGTGTTCTTTTATTGGCAACAAGTTGTTCTCAAAATAATGTTCTTTCTTTGGAAGTAGGGCAATGCTTTGCTGATGTTATTTCAGGTGCAGAGATAGGCAATGTTGACATTGTTGACTGCGAAAAACCGCATTTAAATGAAATCTATGCAGTAGTTGAACTACCAGAAGGTGACTTTCCGCTGATGTCTATTGAAGAAGATTCAGTTGAACTTTGTTATAACGCCTTTGAACCATTTGTGGGTTTGTCTTATGCAGATTCAAGATATGAATATGAACTTTTACACCCCTCTCCAGAGTCATGGGAAAAGAGAGATGATCGAGAAGTTGTTTGCTACCTCTTTGATATGGAAAGAAAACTCAAAACAGGTACAGCAGCAAATTCAGGGCTATAAATTTAATTTGTTATTTTCTGAGGCTTTCTATGGCATGACCGCGCCAAGTAAGTTCACCTGTTCGTGCTTCGGCGTTATCTGCAGAAATCGCTAATCGCAGGCCAGCGTTGAGCATAAACCATCGAAAAGGTTCAGGTGCCCAGCGGCGAGATTTATGCCCAACAATAGGAAGGTCTGTTCGCTCGGTCTCTTCTCCAATGATTAGCTCGGCAAGGGTTTGTCCAGACAATTTTGAAGTAGCTACTCCATCACCTACATAACCCCCAGCAGAAGCAAGCCCCGAAGATTTATCAAACAAAACGGAGGGCCACCAATCTCGAGAAATTCCTAAAGGCCCACCCCACCGATGTGTAATTTTTGTGTCAGCAAGGATGGGGAACAAATTCTTTAAAGTCGCAATATTTGTTTCATGAACATCAGGTAGTTGTTCAGTCGCAGAATTAAGTTTTGAACCAAAGACATATGGCGCTCCGCGTCCACCAAAAGCTATCCGCCCATCTGCTGTACGTTGACCATAAATAGTCATCAATCGGGCATCGCTAAAGGTAGGCCGGTCCACAAGACCGATTTCTTCCCAAATTTCTTCTGGGATTGGTTCTGTTGCAAACATCAAAGAATATATCGGGGCTACGACCCGCCGGTGTCGCCGTATTTGACTGGTGTAACCCTCTGTCGCTCTAACGATCACTTCCGCACGTAAAGAACCATGGGTTGTAAGAATCTGCCCCGGGCGAATAGATAAACAGGAAGTCTGTTCATAGATACTCACCCCACGTCGTTCACAAGCATCAGCGAGCCCCCGAACCAATCGAGTTGGGTGTAAAGCAGCAACTGGTGCAAGAAAACGACCCCCCAGCACATCAGTAGCATTTCCGATCGCCCGAGCCTCATCGGGTCCGACGAATCGAACTTCTTCTTCGGTTAAACCGAGGCGGTGGCGGCTTTCCACAAAAGAACGTATTCGATCAAGTTGTCCTTGGTTACGAGCCCAAGCTATTGAACCACCTTTTGCATAGTGGCAATCAATATCTTCATCTTTTGCTATTCGGCCAATATCATCAACAGCTTTATAAAGAGCGCGCATTTGCCGCAACGCAGCATCGGTTGAAGAAGCTTTAGCTATATCCATTGGACTTACACCAAATTCTCCTAGCGCCCATCCACCGTTTCGACCTGAAGCACCAAACCCGACTATGTCTTTTTCTACAATTGCTATGCGCAATGATGCGTCAAGAGAACTTAAATGCCACGCGGTCCATAATCCGGTGAAACCCCCGCCAACAATAGCTATATCAACGTCTTGGTCTCCTGGTAAAGGTGAGCGAGGGGCGAGATCGCCTGGAAATGAATCATGCCAGAAAGAAAGATTTCGATAGTCCTCGGTCATATCTAAATCTTAACTGTCGAAACCAATTCCAAATCGATCAAGCAATTTAAGCCACAAACCTCTCCGCCCGTCATTACGATCAGATCGCTTCATCATTGAACTTGTAATTTGTACGCCAAGCCATCGAAATGGTTCAGGTGGGAAAGGAAAAGGATTTTTTCTCACCATCTCCAGTTCAACTCGTTCAGTATCAACTCCATCAACAAGATCTAGAGCGACTTGAGCGCCAAATCTACTAGCCCCAACCCCTAAGCCGGTATAGCCAACTGCCCATGAAACTTGCCCGTCATGACTTGACCCCCAAGAACAAGAAAATCTAGTGGTAGTGCCGATGGGTCCGCTCCACTTATGAGTAAAAGAAAGCCCTTCAAGTTGAGGAAAAGTTTCAAAAAAATGTCCTGCCAGAAGATCACAAGTCTGATCATTACTCTCAACTTCAGGACCCATACGATTCCCGAAATGGTAATGAGCGTCATACCCTCCCCAAAGAATACGATTCTCCCGAGTGAGACGATAATAATGAAATTGATTTCCGCTATCACCAATTCCCTGCCGGTTTAACCAATTCAAAGAACTTAATTGAGGTCCAGAAAGAGGTTCAGAAACAAGAACATGGTCATAGACCGGAATCACGTACCGACGTATTTTCTTTAGAACTGGGTTAAAAGCATTAGTGGCGATGACAACTCGATCCGCTGAAACCTTCCCTGCGTTTGTTGAAATTATTATTTTGTTTCCATCTTTTGCTAGGTCAACTACAGGAGAACGCTCAAAGACATTTACCCCTAGAGAAGTCACTGCATCTCGTAACCCAAAAACTAATTTGGCAGGATCAAGCATCATCGTGCTATCTCGATGCCATAACCCCGCAAGATAAGTAGGGGAGTTAACTTCTTTCTTTACCGCTTCAGCGTCAAGAAATTCAACGTTTTCGCCAAGACCTTTGGCTATTTCAGTGCTTTCAAGCAACTGATCTACTTGCCATTGCTCCACAGCGACATTTATTTCACCAGTCGCTTCCAAGTCGCATTCAATTTCGTACTTACTGATTGCATTTGAAATTCCTTCAAGATTTTCTTTACCTAACCGAAGCAAAGTTGACATTTCATTCGGCCAATGTGACATGCCATTTTCAATGCCATGGGTAATTGAAGCATCACAAAATCCACCGTTTCGACCAGAAGCCCCGTACCCGACAACGTCAGACTCAAGAAGCACAATTTTTCGACCAGGATTTGTTTCGCTAGCAATTAAAGCTGTCCACAACCCAGTAAATCCACCACCTATTACAACTAAATCAGCAGTTTCATCTTGGACTAAAGAAGGCCTCTCTTCAGAAGCGCGAGTTAGTTGGTCAACCCAAAAAACTGCCTGCTTTGTTTTTGTTAATGATGGATGCATGTCGGCCCTTATTGATGACTTTACTGATAGGAACATAGCGGTTCTTACCTACAGACCGAACAAGCCTCAGAAAGTGGCAACTTATTAGCAGAATTACTAATGTGACGAGAGTTACATCATTATTTCTAAAAAATTAAGCGGTCAAAAAATGAATCAAGCTTCCTCAGCAGTTGAATTAAAAAATGTTGTTAAAAAATTTGATGAAGTAACTGCAGTAGATGACATCGATCTCACGATCGGTGACGGAGAATTTTTTTCCTTACTAGGACCATCCGGCTGTGGCAAAACAACCACGCTTAGGATGATCGCCGGTCTTGAACTACCCACCGCAGGTTCTGTTCTGATTCATGGGGAGGAAATGGGTTTGAAACCCCCCAACAAAAGACCGGTGAACACTGTTTTCCAAAATTATGCTCTCTTCCCCCATATGACTGTTGCGGGAAATGTGGAATTTGGTTTACGAATGCAGAAAGTGCCCAAAGAAAAGAGAAGCGAACTTATTGATTGGGCTATCAACCTCGTAGAAATGGATGGACTATCACATCGTAAACCAACTCAACTCTCAGGTGGACAACAACAACGAGTAGCACTCGCTCGAGCGCTCGTAAACCGACCAAAAGTTCTACTTCTTGACGAACCCCTTGGAGCATTAGACCTCAAGCTTCGACAACAAATGCAGATTGAACTCAAAAATCTTCAACGAGAAGTAGGTATTACATTTGTTTACGTAACTCACGATCAAGAAGAAGCCGTGACTATGAGTGATCGGATTGGAGTTATGCATGAAGGAAAACTCCTACAAATCGGAACTCCTGAAGATATTTATGAACGCCCGACTACAAGGTTTGTTGCGGATTTTATTGGGCGATCAAACTTTCTTGAAGCAACCGTTGCTTCAGAAAGCGAAGTGGTTCTATCAAACGGTGACCGGTTGCAACTTGAATCTGACCATACAGTAGGAGAATCAGTAGCTATAACAGTGCGCCCAGAACGATTAACCGTTCACAAAAGAGGTGAAAGTTCAACTAACCAGCATCAAATAGATGGAGTAATCGATTCCGTGGTCTATTTAGGTAATGCCATCGTTTATTCCGTGTCTATCGACTGGATGAATTTAGAGGTTAGATCCTCTGAAACATCGAACAGCCGCTACTCCGAAGGTGACGCAGTCACGATCTCATTCGATCCTCAATACGTATCAGTGGTTTCAGGGTAATTCCGCATGAAGAAACTGCTAGAGAAGAAATCGTCTTCTGCAGGTCTTGAACAACAAGCAGTCAAAGCGAAAGCGCGCCAAGGATTTTTTGTTGGGCTTCCCTCAATCATTTATCTTCTAATATTTTTCTTAATTCCTCTCGGCTATGTAATTGCTTATTCTTTTGCTACTCGGAGCAGAACAGGCAGAACAGAACTTCGCGATTGGAATCTTGATGCCTATGTACGTCTTGGTGAAGAAGTTGTACAGGCAGTGGCTTGGCGGTCACTTTGGATTGCGGTATTGACCACTGTCATCTGTCTTCTTCTGGCTTACCCTTTAGCGTTTTACATTTCAACCCGTCGACCAGTCATTCGTAACCTATTACTCATAGGCATAATGATTCCTTTCTGGTCTAATTTTTTGATCCGGACTTATGCATGGAGAGTTTTACTTTCAAGTGATGGTTTGTTCACAAGGATTGTTGAAGAATTAGGGCTAGGCGAGGGACGAATACTTTTCACTCAACCAGCAGTGATCCTTGGCTTGGTTTACGGCTACCTACCTTTTATGGTGTTGCCCCTTTACGCAGCTATTGAACGCATAGATTGGAGTCTTGTAGAAGGGGCACGAGATTTGTATGCCTCTGGCTGGAAAGCCTTTCGCCGAGTTGTTTGGCCATTATCGCGACCAGGAGTTATCGCTGGTTCAATCCTTGTTTTTGTTCCCAGTTTCGGAGCGTATGTAACTCCTGCGATACTCGGAGGAAATAAGCAAAGTTTGATGGGGAGCTATATCGTCGATCAATTTATGGATGCCCGGAATGGCCCACTTGGATCTTCCCTCTCCGTGTTAGTTCTCGGAGTAATGCTTATCGGGACACTGATTTATTTCCGTCAAGGCGGTAGAAACCTATGAATAAAGGCACCGCTCTCTCGACCGCAGAACCAAAAGGCGCAAGTCGCTGGGCGTTGCGGCTGCATTCATTGCTTATTTATCTTTTCTTTTATGCCCCAATAGCTGTATTAGTAGTTTTTTCATTCAACGATGCCCAGCTAGTTGGCGATTGGAAGGGATTTAGTCTCGATTGGTATGAAGCTTTTTTCGATAATGAAAATATTCAAGAGTCCATCTGGATCTCAGTAAAAGTCTGTATTGCTTCAACAATTATTTCGGTAGTGCTTGGAACAATGGCAGCGCTATCGCTAGAACGATTCCGTTGGTGGGGACAAAAAGCATTCGATGCGGTTCTCTATCTCCCGATAATTATTCCTGATGTCACTATGGCAGTGATGATGCTGGCGTTCTTTAATGAAACAGCAGATTTAATTAACCTAATTCCTGGAGTAGACCTTTCAAGCGGATTAGAGAAACTTGTTCTCTCACATGTCGCTTTCAATATTTCTTTTGTGTCTGTGGTGGTTCGTGCTCGACTCGCAAATCTTGATGCGACAATGGAAGAGGCGGCGTCTGACCTCTATGCCAATCGATGGCAAACTTTCCGACGAGTTACATTGCCTCAGATAATGCCAGGAATCATCGGGGGAGCGTTGTTAGCAATCACTCTTTCGCTAGATGATGTGGTCGTCTCAAGTTTTGTTGCTTCTGTTGGCGGAACACCTATCTCTGTCTATGTATTTGGCTTGGCAAGAAAAGGTGTTAGCCCTCTTATTAATGCAGTTTCTGTCGTAATGCTCTCCGCATCTATGTTGCTAATTCTGGGGTCGCTAGCTTTCCAAAGAGCAACTCAATTTGCGAGGGAAGATAGTTAAATTTGCATAAATAGCAGAGTAGGAAATGACTCAGATAGTGTTGGGTATAGAAATATAGTTAGGGGAGGAACCTATGAAAAAATGGATAGCGCTGGCAGCTCTTTTAGGAGTTTTCAGCATGGTAGCTGCAGGTTGCGGCAGCGATGAAGAAACATCGTCTTCGTCAGCAGCAGCGCCGGCAGAAACTGAGGCTCCAGCTGAAACTGAGGCTCCAGCTGAAACTGAAGCTCCAGCTGAAGAATCTGAATACAAACAATGTGCTGCTGGAGAAACAGACGGTGATCTGAACTTCTACAACTGGACCGAATACATGGATCCAGATCTCATCACCGCATTCCAAGATGAATTTGGAGTGACAGTAACTGAAGATTTCTATCCTTCAAACGAAGAGATGGTAGCTAAAGTGCAACAAGGAAACTCCGGTTATGACATGGTCGTTCCTTCTGATTACATGGTTTCGATTCTCATTGAAGAAGAATTGATTCAACCAGTTCAAGAAGCAGCCGTTCCAAACAAAGGAAATGTTGATGCACTATTTGCTGACCCTCCTTACGATCCAGGCGCTGTGTACAGCTCTGCGTATCAATGGGGTACCACGGGTATCGGTATAGACATTGGAGTCACCGGACCTGATATTCCACATACATGGGGACTTCTCTTTGACGCAGATCTAGCAGAACAGTACGGACTTGCTGGAAAAATCAGTTTGCTTGATGACCCACGTGAAACCATGGGTGCTGCTTTGAAATACCTCGGCTACTCACTTAACTCCACTAGCGAGTCAGAATTAGCTGAAGCTGAAGCAATCATCAAAGACGCAGTTGGTCGTGTGGCAGCCTTTGACTCAGACCAGTACAGCGAACTCGTTGTCGCCGGGGAAACCATCGTTGGGCACGGCTACAGCGGTAACTTCCTCTGGGACTTTGAAGAAGGTGAAAGCGAATACGACTACTTCGTTCCTGACGAAGGCGGAACTGTTTGGGTAGACAACATGGCAGTACTTTCGGATGCACCTCATCCTTGCACTGCTTTCGCATTCATGAATTTCCTGCTTGACGCAGAAAACGGGGCACAACTAACCAACTACAACTGGTATGCAAGCCCTAACGGAGCAGCCTTGCCTTACATCGATCAAGAAGTTCTTGATAATCCGATTATTTACCCACCGGATCAATCAAAACTTGAATACATCGCAGACACTGGCGACTTCGAAATCAACTTCACAGACGCTCTTACTAGAGCACGAAGCTGATTTAATCATCCTTCCAAAGTTTTATCGGCCCTCACCCTCGGGTGAGGGCCGAAGAACTTGGGTGTAGTTAGAAAGTAGTTCTTCATACATGGATCATGAACAACTAGTAGAACTAGCAGAAGCCCATCTTTGGGGTCATTTCACCGCAATAAATAACAATGTTGATGGAATGCGCATCCTCGAAAGAGGAGATGGATGCTACCTCTGGGACACAGAGGGTAACCGGTACTTTGACGGGCTAGCCGGGCTTTTCCTTAGTCAACTCGGGCACGGTCGAACAGAACTAGCGAAAGCAGCAGGCGACCAAGCCGCCATTCTTGGATATTTCCCAATTTGGACATATGGCCATCCAACAGCAATTGAACTTGCCGCCAAGTTGGCAGAATTAGCCCCCGGCGACATCAACCGAGTCTTCTTCACTACCGGAGGCTCCGAAGCAGTTGAATCAGCTTGGAAACTTGCCCGTCAATACTTCAAACTCAAAGGCCAACCAGAACGAACCAAAGTAATTAGTCGAAATCTTGCCTATCACGGGACCACTATGGGGGCACTCTCAATTACCGGTCTCGAATCAATTAAAACAATGTTTGAACCTCTTGTCCCAGGAGCAATAAAAGTACCTGAAACAAATCATTACCGTTGCCCCATGTGCCAAGACGAGCCACACTGTTCCCTTCATGCCGCTGACGCGATTGAAGAAGCCATCCTCGCTGAAGGGCCAGAAACGATTGCCGCAGTTTTCTTAGAACCAGTACAAAATGCAGGCGGATGTTTTGAACCTCCCCCTGGTTACTTTCAACGCGTACGAGAAATTTGCGACAAATATGGTGTCCTTCTCGTATCAGACGAAGTCATCTGCGCTTATGGCCGTCTCGGTTACATGTTTGGATGTGAAAAATTTGGATATCACCCAGACATGATCACAACAGCAAAAGGACTGACTTCAGGATATGCGCCATTGGGGGCAATGCTTGTGAGTGACAAAGTCGCAGAACCTTTTGTCGGAACGGGCGAATCTTTCCTTCATGGAATCACTTTTGCTGGACACCCGGTGAGCTGCGCCGTCGCTCTAGCAAATCTAGAAATATTTGAAAATGAGAACATCATCCAAAATGTTCAAACTAATGAAACTGCGTTTAGAGCAGCATTAGATGATCTCTCAGATCTACCAATTGTTGGAGATGTTAGAGGAGCAGGATATTTCTACGGAATCGAACTCGTAAAAGACAGCACAACTAGAGAATCCTTCAATGCAGAAGAACGAGAGCATCTCCTAAGAGGATTTCTTTCAAACCGGCTCTTAGAACTCGGCATGATTTGCCGAGCTGACGATCGTGGTGAACCCGTAATTCAACTATCTCCGCCCCTAATTGCTGGGGAAGAAGAATTTGATTTCATCCAAACAACTCTTCGACAAGTCCTCACAGAGGCAATGGTCGAAATGTCAAAGCAATAAGAATTATTTGAGGGCACTTTCCATAGCGTCCAAAATACGCCCAATCTCATCATCAGTTATAACCAAGGGCGGGCATATTGCAAGACAAGTACCAATAGGTCGAACAATAACTCCATTTTTCAAAATCTCGTTACGTACAGGAATAGAATCACGACCTAACTCCGCAGCATAGACAGCCCCCATACCCCTCCAAGATTCAATTAATCCATCTGCAGCAAGTGCTGTTAGGCCTTCAGAAATTTTTTCACCAATGTGATTCGCTCTTTCCGGAAGTTGTTCTTCGGTCATTATTTTCAAATTCGCAACTCCAGCAGCACAAGAAGCATGATGGCCAGAATATGTATAACCAGTCCGCAACATAAATCCTGGACTCTCTAGTTCATCACAGAGTGACCGCGAGACAATAACACCTGACAGAGGGAGATAACCCGAAGTGACGCCCTTAGCGAAAGTCATTAAATCAGGAGTTACGCCAAAGGCTTGAGCCCCAAACCAATGCCCAGTACGGCCAAACCCGCAAATGACTTCATCAAATATCAACAACGCACCATGCTGGTCGCAAAGACGACGCAGTCCTTCTAAATATCCATCTACTGGAGGGTGAACTCCACCAGCACCTTGAACTGGTTCAGTTAAAACTGCAGCGATTCGGTCGCCATGTTCTGCAAACACTTGCGCTGCTGCTTCTAAATCATCATGCGGGACTTCAACAAAGTGTGGAACAAGGTCTCCCCATCCTTCACGGTTAGGGGCGATTCCTTGGGCGGAAGTCCCTCCGAAGTTTGTGCCGTGATATCCGTTCGTTCTTTTGACAACAATTTGTCTTTCCGTTTGACCTCGCTGCTGCATTACTACACGAGCGATCTTCAACACAGTGTCAACAGCTTCAGATCCCGAACATCCGAGAAAAACTCTTCCATCTGGGTGCGGAGAACGCTCAACAATCATCTCTGCAACTGTTTCCGCTGGATCGTTTGTAAACGGGGCGAAGGTGTTATATGCATGAATTTTCGACATTTGGTTAGCTACAGCCCCGACAATTTCAGTGCGGCCATAACCAACTTGGCATAACCAAAGATTTGCTAAACCATCTACATAGTCTTTCCCGGAATCGTCAAAAACAATAGAGCCCTCACCGCGCACAATATTGACGTAATCACTGGCTGGCTGCTCGGGGAGCGAAAATGGGTGGAGTAGAGAATTGTTCATTCGAAAGGTCTCCTTAATTTTTCGAGTGGCACACCAGGGCGTACCGGTTTAAGATCTTCTGGCTTAGTAAGTATGTATCCAGCCACTAACAAGATACTCATAGAAATTGAGGTCACAAGCCAAGCCAAGGTATCGCCACTAGAGCTATAAATTGCAGCCATTCCAAGTGAGGCTATTGCTCCAGTCCCTACTTCAACAGCAGTCATCAGCCCTTGTGCAGCAGCTTGGCGATCTTCTGAAACAGCAGCGGAAACAAGCATTGAAGCGGCGGAGAATCCAAAACCTTCTAACACACCGCAAAAGAAAGCCAGGCTAAGTAAAATCCATAGACCGGGAACTAACCCATAAAACAAAGTTACGACGGCATGAATCATCCAAATTGAAACGCCCCATTTTCTCGCTCCATATTTTTGCGCCAAAGTGCCTCCGATAGGAGATAAAACAGCAATTGGTAAAGCCACAGCAGTAAGGGCCAAACCAATGAATGTTTGCGAAGCACCACGATGGTCTAACTCAAGCACCCATATAGCTTCAAAGGCACCAATTAATACAAACATCGACATAGTTACCAGAAGAGCACCATTTAGACGTCTTATACGAAGAAGACCTTTAAGGCCTTGTCTATCAATGTCTTTCTTTGCGGTATCAGGCTGAGCTTTGAATGTAGCGGGGAGCACAGCAAAGAGAAGAATAGCAATCCCCAGAAAAGCGATTCGCCAACTCGTCAAAGCGGTCAATGCAGTTACAACTAGAGGGGCTGTCATAAAACCAGACATATCAGCAGCACCCATCCGTCCTAAATTCCGACCCATATGCTCAGGGTCCGCGACAATAACGGTTCTTTTGGCTGCGGGATAAGCGCTACCAAGAGCAAGCCCGTATGCACCGCGGCCAACCAAATAGTGCCAAAGATCTTGGCCAACGGAGAGAGTAATCAGCGAGATTATTCCAATAACCAACGCCGAGCGCAGCATAAGTGGCGCATGTCCACGGTCCGCCAGTGGAGCGGTGATCAAACTGGCAACAAATGCAGCAGCGAAACCAGAAGAAATAGTCAACCCAATATCAAAATCAGAAAACCCTAAGTTATTTTTTAACTCAGCCACAAGTGCGACGATGCCCCCTAAACCAACGGACATCCCATACAAAATGAAATAGTAGGGAAGCAATCTTGCTTCAGATTTAGATGTTTGATTCATTTCAATCTCTGTAACTTACACCTGGCAAGACACAAAGCATTTCATATACAAGATTTGCAGCAGTCAAACTGGTGAGTCCACTGGTGTCGTAGATGGGTGCTACTTCAACAAGGTCAACTCCAACGAGGTTCAAACCGCGACATCCGCGAATTATTTCAAGCGCTTGGGGGACAGTTAAGCCACCAACTTCGGGCGTTCCCGTTCCAGGGGCAAAAGAAGGATCAAGCCCATCGATATCAAAACTTAAATACACAGGGCCATCATCGACTTGCTCCCGTACTTCGCTCATTAGTGGCGTGAGACTTTTCCCCCAACATTCTTCAACTTGCACAACACGGAAACCTTGTTCACGAGACCAGTCAAAATCATCTGCCGCATATCCTGTTCCCCTTACTCCTATTTGGACAACACGATCAGTATCTAAAAGACCCTCTTCAACAGCTCGGCGGAATGGAGTCCCATGGGCAATCTTGGCACCAAACATCGTGTCATTAATATCGGTATGAGCATCTACATGTATCAAACCAACCGGGCCATGCTTCTTTGCCATCGCCCGCAAAATAGGTAAAACAATTGTGTGGTCGCCTCCCAAAGAAGCAGTGATCAAATCGTTAGACAATAAATAGTCGAAGTGCTCTTCTATCTGTTCAACAGCGGAAGAAAGATCAAAGGGACTGGAAGCAACATCACCGGTATCATCAATTCTTAAACTGTCAAAAGGAGCAGCCCGAGTCGCCATATTGTAAGGCCGCAGCAGCACTGATTCATCTCGAATTCCACGTGGCCCAAAACGTGCTCCAGGACGATTTGATGTACCAATATCAAAAGGGACACCGATAACTGCGACATCTAAATCGGCTGGATCGGTTTCACCGGGCAGACGCATAAAGGTAGCAATACCACCAAACCGAGGCATCTCATTTCCCCCGAGAGGCTGAGGATTAGAACTTTCACCCATTTTGATTCCTTATCAATGTTGTGTACTAGATTCCTTATCTTAGTTCCGGCCAAGCGCACAAGAAATTTCTGTGCAAAGATCAACTTATGTTGGAGTTCACAACTGAACAGGAGTCATTCCGTTCTGTCGTAAGAGAATTTGCTGAATCTGAAATAAGACCTTACGCAGAAGAATGGGATCGGGATCATAAATTCCCGACATCTACTGTCCAAGCAATGGGCCAACTTGGACTTTTTGGTCTCATGTTTAGTGAAGAATGGGGTGGATCTAATGCTGGACTCGTAACCCAGTGTCTTGCAATTGAAGAAATAGGCCGAGTTGATCAATCAATGGGGATCACACTTGAAGCAGCAGTATCACTAGGGGCTCGACCAATTGCCGAGTACGGAACCGAAGACCAGAAAGCACAATGGTTACCAGATTTAGTTTCCGGTCAACGTCTCGCCGGATTTGGGTTAACAGAACCAGATGGCGGGTCAGATGCAGGCTCAACAGCAACACGTGCTGAACAACAAAACGACGAGTGGGTAATTAATGGATCAAAAACCTTTATAACCAACTCAGGTACCGATATAACTTCCTTGGTTACGGTGACAGCAAAAACAGAAGAGGGTATTTCCGCAATCATTGTTCCCGCTAAAACTGAGGGACTAATAGTGGAGCCACCTTATAGAAAAATGGGTTGGCATGCGTCCGACACACATGGATTAATTTTTCAAGACTGCCGCGTACCAAAAAACAATTTACTTGGAAAACCTGGTCGCGGTTTCGCTCAATTTCTCTCAACATTAGATGACGGCCGAGTAGCTATTGCAGCGCTAGCAGTAGGACTTATCTCTGCTTGCCTTGAGGAATGCGTCAATTATGCCAACCAACGTAAAGCTTTTGGTAAACCAATTGGTTCGTATCAAGCAATTGCGTTTAAGTGTGCAGATATGGCCGCATCGTTAGAGACAGCAAGACTAGCTACATATCATGCTGCGCAGTTAAGAGACGCAGGAAAGCAATTTAAAAAAGAAGCAGCTATAGCGAAACTTCATGCCACAGAAGCAGCGGTAACCGCGACTCGAGACGCAACACAGATTTTTGGCGGTTACGGATTCATTGACGAGACACCTGTTGCTCGTTATTACCGTGATGCAAAAGTCCTTGAAATAGGAGAGGGAACTAGCGAAATACAACGCATAGTTATCAGCAGAGAATTAGGTCTCGGAGAATCTAGTTAAAAATTAAAGAAAAGTTAGAGATCTCATGGCATCAGCACATAATTTAAAAGCGCTCGACCTCCAAGCATGGATAGACGAACATCGGGAACTTCTTAAACCCCCTGTCGGAAACAAGTTGATTTGGGACGATGGAGAACTAATGGCGTTCATTGTCGCAGGACCAAACGAACGAACTGACTACCATGACGACCCAGTAGATGAATTCTTCTATCAAATAGAGGGAAACATGATCCTACGTATTATGGAACAAGCTGGTAAACCTCCAATAGATGTCGAAATAAATGAAGGAGAAATATTTTTTCTTCCCGCACACACTCGCCACTCACCACAACGCCTAGAGCCCGGAAGTATCGGATTAGTCATAGAACCTGCCCGACCCCCAGACAGTGTTGAAGCCTTCGAGTGGTACTGCCCAAAATGTTATGAATTGGTTTACCGAGTTGAAGTAGTAGTCGAATCGATCGTGGACGATCTTCCCTCAATATTTGATGCTTTCTATACTGATGAAGAAAAACGAACTTGTGGTTCTTGCGGGCATTTACATCCAGCACGTAAGAATGCATGAAAGTTGATATTCATGAATAAAAACTTTGACAACTCCGTTGAGGGCGCTCAACAACTGGATCAAGACGACCCTTTAGCTTTCCTTCGAAACGAATTTGAAATGACCGTTACTCCCAACGGTGACGAAGAGATATATTTGGTCGGTAATTCTCTCGGGCTTCTTCCCTTGGCCGCTCGCGATTACATGAACGCAGAAATAAATAAGTGGGGGAGGCTTGGCGTTCGAGGACACGCTGAAACAGATCATCAACCAGACCATCCTTGGTCGACTTACCACGAAATCATGAATGAGCAAATGGCTTCACTAGTTGGAGCGAAACCGGAAGAAGTAGTAGTGATGAATGGACTCACCGTCAATCTTCACTTGATGATGGTCAGCTTTTATCGTCCAAATAAACAAAAATATAAAATACTCATTGAAGGTCACGCGTTCCCCACAGACCACTTCGCTGTTGAATCACAAATACGTCACCATGGACTCTCTCCAGCAGAAGCACTCATCACAGTAGAACCTCGTCCCGGTGAAGAACTCATTCGAGCGGAAGACATCGCTGAACAAATAGAAAAACATAAAGAAGAACTGGCTCTCATTCTGCTTCCCGGAATTCAGTACTACACCGGGCAGGTTTTCCCAATGTCTGACATCGTTGAACTAGGGCATCAAGCCGGGGCAATTGTCGGGCTTGATCTTGCACATGCAATAGGAAACATTCCTTTAAATCTTCACGAATGGTCGGCAGATTTTGCAGTTTGGTGTAACTACAAATACATGAACTCTGGACCAGGAGCAATCGCTGGATGCTTCGTACATGAAAGGCACCTCAATAGACCAGATATAAATCGTTTCGAAGGATGGTGGGGAACCAACGCAGAAACCAGATTTGAGATGGAAACCGTGTTTGACCCGATTCCAACAGTGGATGCATGGCAACTTTCTAACTCATCCATACTTTCCATGGTTCCAATACGAGCATCGCTAAATATTTTTGATCTCGCAGGCGGCATACTCCCATTACGAGAAAAAAGTGAGAAACAAATCAACTATCTAGATTTTCTTTTAGCAGAAAATCTTTCAGAAGAAATAGAAGTTATAACCCCCAAAGCACTACCCGAACGAGGATGCCAGTTTTCCTTACGGATAACCGCTCAAGGGAAAGACGGACGAGAAGTCTTCCATGAACTAGAAGAGTCAGGAGTTTCCTGCGATTGGCGCTATCCCGACGTGATACGAGTAGCACCGGTCCCGCTTTACAACTCCTTTACTGACATCTTCCGTTTCGTTGAAATACTGAAAAGAATCTTGAGGCCAGAATGAGTCACGACCAGTACCGCCACGAACATGACAAGAAATTGAAAGCCAAGTTTCATTGGCTAACCAAGATAAGAAAATTCTGGCAATCAGACATCAACCGTGCCACTTTGCAATTAGTGGAAATCAAACCCGGAGAAACAGTTTTAGACATTGGGGCAGGGATGGGCCCCGCCACGGTTGCCGCAGCACTTCAAGGAGCAAAAGTAATAGCAGTAGAGCCATCATCATTTATGAGAACAATTCTTTCCATAAGGCGATTAGGACAAAAAGCACGTAATCAAATAGTTGTCGCAGATGGAGTGGCCGAAACCCTTCCCGTAGAAGATAAAACAATTGATGCAGCATGGACAGTGAACGCAGTTCATCACTGGGTGGATCTCGAAGCTGCTTTCGATGAACTAGCGCGGGTGTTAGCTCCAGGTGGACGCATCGTGTTACTAGACGAGGATTACACTCATCCTGATCACCCCCTCCATGCGACACATCACGGGCATGAAGACGAATTAACAAACGTTTATGTAGATGAAATAGCGGAAGCATTAACCGCTCGAGGAGTGCATGCCACCGGACAACTCACCACAACTGCTGGAGTTCCAGTGAAATTAATTAGAGGAGTGCGGATTCCTTAAAGGAGATGATTAAGCAGTGAAGAGAGGTCAAGCATGGGCAAGATTAAAAGTTCATGAGTTACTAAACACAAAAGGTGTTGAAGGGCTAGTTTTAGAGGAACTCGCACAACAGTCTGCTCTCCGAGGGTATAACTTAACGCAAGAACAAACCCATGCCTGGCAGAGGTCAGTTGACATAGTTAGTAAAGCCTTAAATACATGCTGTATGGAGGATAAGTCTTTTGATCATTGGTCTCTTTTATTCGAGTATGAAATACCCAGAAGAGGGAAACGGCCCGATGTTGTGCTTCTTGGACATGGGGTCATATTTGTAGTTGAAATGAAGATTGGTTCTGAGAGTTATTCGAGAGCGGATTGCCTTCAAGTAGAAGACTATGTAAAAGATTTAAGAGATTTTCATGAAGAGAGTAGAGGTTTGGATGTAGTTCCCATTCTTTGTGCTTCGGAAGCAAAAGAAACTTTCGTTGACTCTTCAACTGATGCTGTGCAACGAGTTTCACCGGAAACTCTAGGAACTTTACTGTCCTCTATCCATTCAAAATATAGAAACCGTAACTTGATTAATGCTGATTTTTGGGAGAACTCAGGCTACAAGCCCACTCCAGGAATTATAGAAGCTGCTCTTGATGTTTATTCTGGTCATGAAGTTAGGGAGATCAGTTTTGCTGATGCAGACAATTTAACAAAGACTGTAAATGAGATTCGCGATTTAATTAGGCAGGCTCAAATACAGTCTGAACGAATTGCTTGCTTTGTAACTGGAGTTCCTGGTTCTGGGAAAACCCTTGCTGGTTTATCGACTGTTCATCTAGAGACTGGGTTTGGTGAGAGTGAAACTATAGGCACTTATCTAAGTGGAAACGGACCTTTGGTGGATGTACTTCAGTACGCTCTGGCGCTTGATATAAAAAAACGTGACGAAATAACGATGAAGGAAGCGAAGCGCCTATCGGAAATCATGGTACAGATGGTGCATAGGTTCATAAAATTTGAAGCCTTCAGAAGTGCACCACCTCCAGAAAATGTGATCGTTTTTGATGAAGCACAGCGCGCCTGGGATGCCAGACAAATGTGGCGTAAACAAAAGATCGAGAAAAGCGAAGCCGAACTTACATTTGAAATCATGAGCAGAGCAAATGACTGGAGTGTCGTGGTGGCTTTGGTGGGTGAAGGTCAGGAGATAAACACTGGAGAGGCTGGAATATCAGAATGGATGGATGCCCTCCGTTCTTTCCCAGAGTGGAAAGTGCATATTTCTCCTCATGTTGAGAATGAGTTAGGGGATAGAGCAATCGAGAGTTCGAATCTGCACTTGTCAGTTGGTGTCAGAGCTCCGCGCGGTCGGGTTTTATCTAATTGGATTGAAGCAGTTCTTAGCGGAGATGCGTCTAGTGCATCTCTTGCTCTATCTGAAAATCAGGATTATCCGATTTTGATTACAAGAGACCTTGAGGAGATGAGAAGTTATTTACGTGATCGGTCTTCAGTTGATCGACGGGTAGGACTTTTGGCCAGCGCACAAGCAAGAAGACTCAGAGCGTTAGGTATTGAGATGAGTAATGAATTCCAAAGTGGAATTAATTGGCCTAGATGGTTTATTGACCTTCAAGCTGATCTACGCTCTTCATACTCTCTTGAAGTAGCGGCTTCGGAATTTAAATGTCAAGGATTAGAAATAGATTGGGCAGGTCTTTGTTGGGGGTCTGACTTTCTTTATGTCGACAAAGCCAAAAAATGGGAAAGTCAGAAATTTCGCGGAAGTAGATGGACCAAAGATAAAGATTCGACTGAAGCGAAGAACAGATATCGAGTTTTGTTGAGCCGAGCTCGTTATGGGTTAGTCATTTGGTTGCCGATTTATCCCGATTACAGCAAAGAAAATAACGTGGGTATGAGTGAGACCTATGATTTTCTAAAACGCTGTGGGGCAGTTGACCTCTCTGATTAGATAACTGGGTTGATAGGAGTAAAAATTCCTAGTTGGGTTTCGATGTCCTCTGCTGCACTAAGCGCTAGATCATCACGCCATCTATCCGATACACATTGCACACTTTGTGGTAGCCCGTCAGCCACGCCCACAGGCACAGAAGCAGAAGGAAGATTTAAAATGTTCGGTGGCAAAATACACGCAAGCAAATCCCGCATCCAATCAGTATCTGGGTTATCTATATCAGCATCATGAGCAAAGGGTTTAGCAGTCCAAGTCGGCATAATCAGTACCGGATAGTCAACAAAAAATTGACTCCAAAGACGGCTCAAGCGAACAAACTCAGTGTGAACTTCCGTAGAGGACATGTCATCAGATGAATACTGGTTTGTTAGATTCGTCAAACTTGTTATCAGGCCTTCACTCATAAACATTTTCACTATTTCTAAAGATTGTTCAAGAACTTCACCGATTAAATCGCTTGAAAGTAAGTGAGCCCAAACTTTTCCAGTCTGTTCTATTTCAGGTGGAACAGCCTCAACAACTTCCCACCCGGCCGCTTCTAGAGCTTCAACCGCTTTATTAATTCCATCAAGCACCCATGGATCACACTCAACTTCAGGAACTTCTCTTAAAACAGCAGCTCGTTTTGGAACTTCCGGACCTTCTAAAGCAACAGTAACTGAACGCGGATCGCGTACATCACGACCATTCAGCACCGCCATCCCAGTCCAAAGATCAGAAACTGAACGAGCCATTGGACCGTCAGTGCACATCATCCAAACTGGTAGACCAATATTTTGATCCTCAGCGAAGGAACTAAACCAAGGAATGCGCCCATGAGTGGGTTTCAAAGAAGCGATGCCACAACAAAAAGCCGGATTCCTTACCGATCCTCCAATGTCATTTCCTAATCCAAACGGAGACATACCAGAACCAATCGCTGACCCTTCACCACCACTGGAACCTCCCGCAGTCAAATCTGGATGCCAAGGATTACGAGTTAAGCCATGTAAAGGATTATTAGTGCTAACCCGCAGCCCCAACTCAGGAAGATTTGTTCTCGCTAAAGCAACCCCTCCAGCATGACGCATACGCTCTACGATTGGAGCGTCAACAGCAGAAATACGATTGGCAAAAATCGGTAGCCCTTGAGTAGTAGGCGTATTTGCAGTATCAATGTTTTCCTTAATAGTGAATGGAACCCCATGAAAAGGTCCAAGATCGTCGCCTGCCATTACTGCTGCATCCGCAGCAGCGGCATCAGCCCGAGCTTCTTCCTCTAAAATCC
>QCKS01000004.1 GCA_003215175.1 Acidimicrobiales bacterium AG-410-I20 | reverse complement strand
ATTGGGCGAACATCGCAATGCAGACGGTGCTCTACAAGGTGCTTTAAAAGCAAACCACCTGCTCTATGAACAATGCACTTGGGAACTCCGGTAGTGCCAGAGGAGTACAAGATATAAAGCGGATGGTTGAAAGGCAGATTTACAAAGTCAACTTCTTGAGCCTTGTATTGACAATAAAATTCATTAAATGTTTCACAATTTTGCAGTGAGGGAAGGCTGTCTTGATCATCTGAAATAACAACGGTTTTTTCTACAGTCGGAAGTTCATCTACTACTTCGACTATTTTTTTAGTTAAGTCAAATTCACGTCCACCATATTGGTAACTGTTAATTGCAAAAAGTATTTTCGGTTTAATTTGCCCAAAACGGTCAATTACACCTTTTGGGCCAAAATCCGGTGATACCGAAGAAAAGACGGCACCTATAGAGGCAGAAGCAAGCATCACAGCATAAATTTCAATTCCATTTGGTAACCATGCTGCGATGCGGTCACCTTTTTTAATGCCAGAGGATAAAAATGCCTGTTGAAGCTGGGAAACAAGATTATTTAGCTCAGCCCAAGAAATTTCTTTAGAGAGTTTGTTTTCTGATTCAAAACTAAGAGCCACTTCATTATCAGAACGTTTCAGTAAATTTTCTGCGTAATTCAATGAAGCTCCGTTAAAGAATTGAGTTTGATATAACTCTGAACCGCTTAAGACTGAAGATCGCTCACCACGTTCTCCAATAATTTGAAAGTAATTCCAAACAAGATCCCAGAATTCTGAAGGATTTTTAATCGACCAGTCGTGTAATTCTGTTTCGGAAACGTTAGCTGCATCACAAAACGAATGCATCTGGCTTGAACTTATTCGTTCAAAAGAAGGTTTCCATAAATAATTATCCATTGCCGACGAGCGTAGTCACACATAAACGAGCCACAATAGATGAGTGAATAAAAAAGCAGAATCTCTTGGGTTATGGTTTGAAGAATTACCGGTCGGTTTAGTTATTCAGCACTCTATAAGTCACACAGTCTCGGAATCTGAGAACGAAGAGTTCTGTCTAATGACACATAATCCACAGCCACTTCATCTTGATCCGACTTTTGCTGAAAAATCAGTTTTTGGGCAACGAATAGTCAATAGTTTGTTAACTCTGGGTTTAACAGTTGGAGTTAGCGTAGAAGACACTACTTTAGGAACCACTGTGTCGAATCTAGGGTTCGAAGAGACTGTTTTCCCAAATCCGGTTTTTCTAAATGATACGTTGAGTTTCGAAACTGAAGTAATGCATTCTCGGATATCCGCATCTCGGCCAGAGACAGGAATAGTTACTTTTGAACATCGTGCTTTCAAGCAAAGTGGAGAGCTAGTTTGTCGCTGTCGACGAAACGCATTAATGCACTGCATCCCCTCTGAAAATAAGTTAGATAATGGCTAGAGGGTTCTATGTCAGTTCATGATGATGCACAGCTAATTAGTTTGAAAGTAAGTGATGATTTTAATCACTGGCGATCAGCAGGATTCAATCTTCTTGAATCCAACCAAGGAACCTCGATCTCTTCCATTGGAGAAGTTTTACTTCGATTCCAAGAAGAGCCTCTCGAACAAGGAATTTATGCGATCGGAACAAAAAATTTAGAAGGAGTCTTTGACGGTCTCACATTTTTTGTTGATCCAGGAACAGAGGGCCAAAATGATGAGCAGTTAAATCATCCAAATTATGTAAATCGGATTGATCATCTTGTTGTGACAACTTCTGATTGTGATCGAACAACACAAGCTCTAGAGACAGCTGGTATTGAGGCTCGCAGAGTAAGAGCTTTTGGAGAAAAAAATTCAAAGATGCGGCAAACATTTTTCTGGCTCGGCGATGTGATTCTTGAGTTAGTTGGACCTGATACGAAATCTGGTGATGAGCCAGCAACAATTTGGGGCCTTGCTCTTATTTCGGATCAAATAGAAAAAACAGTTGAGTTTTATGGAGAAGCAGCGACCCAACTAAAACCTGCAGTACAGTCTGGAAGATTTATTACAACGGTAAAGACGAGAAATTTCGGTATTACAGACGCTTTAGCAATTATGACACCTCACTAGAGCAAAAAAGATCAACACTCCCAGCCCATATTCTCATTAATTCTCAGTTGCGTCTAAGGTTCATATATGGAGCGTTCTCATTCACAAATAAATGAAATACATACCATAGTTGGACGTCGGTTACATGCCGCAAATAAGCGATATAGCAAATCACGATATGCCGTGGTGAAAATTCTTATAGATGGTGGGAGGCCAATGACATTGCCAGAGATTCTTGAAGTTGGTAAAAACAAAGGCTTGGCACAAAGCTCTGCGTATCGAAACCTCAGTGAAATGTCGGAAATAGGGATAGTTCGATTAATTAATTCTGGGGATGAGCACGGCCGTTTTGAACTCGACGAGTCTTTAACAGGACATCATCATCATCTTGAATGCAGAAAATGCGGACGTTTAGAGGATTTCACTGTTCCAGAAGAATTTGAAGAAATTGTAAAAAAGATAATCAATAAAGTGGGTAAACAAGGTTTCAAAGCAGGGAGCCATCGATTTGACATACTCGGCCAATGCTCGGAATGTGTTTAAGCAATGTCGCAAAAACGTCAAGCTGCGCGAGTAGTTCTTTTAAATAAGTCAAATGAAATTTTTCTCATTCACTCAGAAGACCCAATAGATCCTTTTAAACCTTCTTGGTGGGAAATACCGGGCGGTGGAATTGGTTGGGGAGAGGATTCTGCTACTGCCGCATCAAGAGAATTATGGGAAGAAACTGGAATACAAGCAGAAATGGGTCCCGTTGTATGGACACAGCAAGTTCAGTTTACTTTTGGACCTTATTTTTTTGATAACGACGAAAAAATCCATATCGCATGGTGTGATGGAGGGGAGTACAGACCGAAACATCTCGAAGCCTTAGAAGCGGCAGCATTTATTGAAGCCCGATGGTGGTCGGTGGAAGAACTTTTATCGTTTGATTTTCCAGTTCTACCCGAAAGGCTCAGAGAATTCTTGCCCGATCTTGTTGAAGGGCAGATCCCTCCAACGCCAATAGATATTTCTCCTAAGAACTCTGGTTAAGTCCTTCGATCAGCCCCGCTATTCCATGCGTGACCATTCTCGAAGCTAAATGAGCCATTTCTTCAACCGATTTTCTTTGCCCGTCGTGCATCCAGTGGCGAAGCATTCCTACAAGCAAGCCGAAAATTCCAGAAACTACGGCGACTGATTGCTCGATATCGAAACGAGCTTGAAGGTTCTTAGCTAGACGTAGAGTGAGGTTGTCTTGTAACTTCCGAAGTTCATGTCGAAGTTCTGCATCTTGAATATCTGCAGCTCCAAAAAGAAAATTAAATGCATCTGGTTTATTTTCAAAGAATTTAAAGAACCCTAGTATCCCCAACTCAGTCCATTCCACAGGGTTACTAGGAGACGAAGGCCCGCGATTTGAGTCAATTGAGTCTTGAACTTGCTGACCAATTTTAGCAAGAACTAAGAAATACATTTCTTGCTTTGATTCAAAGTGTTGGTAAAGGACAGGTTTTGTAACTCCAGCTTTTTTTGCTACGTCATCCATTGAAGTTTGATGAAAACCCTGGCGTGCGATTACATGTAAGGCGGTTTCCAATAATTGCTCACGACGCTCAGATGCAGGAAGACGAGAGACAGTTGGACTATTGGTCATACTCGCAACGTAGTCACTTTAAAGAAGAAGGTCCTTATCGGGCTTTATTGTCTGTCTATGTCTGACGCTGCTTTAACCGCATGATGTAGAACAATTGATGGAGCGAGAAGGAAAGAACCAAGAATAAGTAGAACAATTAGAGTAATGGCTACTGCATTTGTGAAACTTGTTGCAAAACCGATAATGAAAACGATTAGCGCGATAAAGAAAGCGAAGTAGCCACTACGTTGTCCTAATTTGGCTAACCGGGCGAGTCGTTTTCGCCGAAGAAGAACAGGGTCATCATGAAGAGACATGTATCCAGCCTGCCTCAATGATGAGATTTGACAAACGCTGAGCCATTTTTTTGGAAGAAAGCTCACGAGAAGCCACATTAAAGTTGTGCTTTAAAAGAGTGTTCAAACCTTCTGCGTCATTTAACCGTTCGCGCATCGCATCAGTATCTTCCACAGCAAACCAATGAAATCCTAATCCCCTTAGTTCATCTGCGACAGGGTAGTTTCCAACAAAAACAGGCCGGTGATATATCGCAGCTTCAATAGGTGGATTTCCGAAACCTTCCCATGTGGATGGGAAAGCAATTAAGTCAGCAGCTGCATAGATATCAGCACGATTCTCAAGGGAAAGATGAATCACGGGGCATTTTGCTGAGGATAGTTCTGTAACAAGTTGCGGACCATAGTTATCTTCGGCAGGACCAGAAATCCAATAGGTTCCACCAAGTTTTTCTGTAACTCCTATTGCCTTATCTATTCCTTTACGTTCTATTGCACGTACCGGATGAGCAACAAGAAGTGTTTCTTCAGGGATGCAAAGCCTCTTTCGTGTTAGTTCGCGATTTCCTAATTCAACGTCTACGTTGAATCCGTTGTAGATGGTGACTGCATCGATGCCGCGAGCAGACATTTCTCGGCGAGTTAGTTCGTTGATAGTTACGTGCTTCCAAGCCAAATCATCAACAGGAAGGTCTTCAATATGAGAATATTGTTCTCGCTGCCACGGAGGATCATGGTGATGAATGATGGTGGGTCGTCCTCTCAGAACCTCAGCGACTGCATGTGATGCTGCAAGATTCAAAGGTATTGAGAGGAGATTTTCAACAATAACTAAGTCTTGTCCATTTAGAGCGTTATGAAGCTCGCTCATGTTGGGTGCTTGTTCATCTCCAATTCCAAGACCTTCAACTATTGTTGTTTCGCCGGGACTTTTCCAGCCTGGTTCAAAGGAGCCTGCTACCCAAGAAACCTCAAAACCAAGACCTGCAAGAACCTCAGCCCAATTTTGAGCAACAACTGAGACTCCGTCAGTAGGTCCAAATCGAAATGATAAGAAAGAACATTTGGGCATGAATAACTCGAGACTGTTTGATACTAATTTTAAGAATTCAGTTAACCAGATTATGGAAAAAAACTGGGTTACTGAAGGCTATGCCGCTCCAAATAAGAAGACTTACCCATGGCAGTGGTTATGGGATTCTTCTTTTCATGCGCTTATCTGGAATGAATTAGGAAAACCTGAACGCGCTCAACAAGAATTAAAAGAAATATTTCGACCACAGTTTGATTCAGGCTGTGTGCCTCACATTAATTATGTGCGTGACCCAGATTTCCATTCCGATCTTTGGGGGAGAAAAGGAGGTTCTTCAATAACGCAACCTCCAATGTATGGACATGCAATATCTCAACTCAGCCAAACTGGGAATTGCCCGCCACAGGAAGTGCTGTCAGCAGCAACTGCAGGATTATCATTCCTATTCAATCAACGGGCTCGCCATGAATCAGGATTAGTTCTTTTGTGCCACCCGTGGGAATCAGGAGCAGACGATAGCTCTAGATGGGATTATTTTTGCTCTGGTGGTTTCAATGTCGACCGCTGGAGAAAAGAAAAAAATCAATTAGTGCAGACGATAGAGAAGTCTAAAGATGGTTCTCCGATTCGAAACCCAGATTTTCTGGTCGCTTCAATAGGATTCAATGCGCTTCTAGCATTCAATGCTTTTGAATTAGCTTCAGTCACTGGAGATGAAAGCATGCTTCATTCTGCACAAGAGATAGTGAATGCGATAAACCAAAGATGGGACGATTCTTACCTCACTTGGATAGATGCTGGAAATCATGAATCTAGTTCCGGGAAATGTCGAACTTTGGATGCGCTGCTGCCTTTACTAGTTATAGACAAAGGACAGATTTCTAAAGAAGTTCTGAAAGTTTTGAGTTCTCATGATGCTTATAACGCACAATACGGATTACGTGGAGTTCATCAATCTGAGCCAACATTTGATCCAACAAAATATTGGCGTGGCCCTGTTTGGCCACAACTTGCATACCTGATTACTTATGCCATAGCTAGATTTGATACCTCTCTAGCAGAAGAGATTGCCATTCAAGTAGCTGAAGGAGCTTACGTTTCAGGATTCGCAGAATACTGGCACCCTGATACAGGAGAAGGCCAGGGAGCTATTCCTCAATCTTGGGCTGGTTTGTCTCTTGTGTCAGCGAAAAGACTGTCTAACTGATCCGAGAAGTTCAGAACCATCATCTTGGAATAAGTAGCAATGCACTCCTCGAAATTGTGCTATTTCATGCTCAAAATTTGTTCTATTTGGAGTCAGGTAATAAATTTCTAATTCCGAAAGTTCATAAATTATTCCGACAAACTCTTCAAAACTCTCGTAACACTGACTGACTGCAAAAGCAGTCATTTCTTCATCTCCAGGCCAAACTGCACCATTTCGTGCGGGATGTTGCACAAGTCGATAAATCTCAAATTGATGTGGCCCATTACAAGGAACGTGAGTATTTAATTCAATATGACGGTCGTTGCTGACCCAGGCATACATATTGAAACAATCACCTTGGTCCAAGTCATGTAAATTCACAGGCTCTCCAAACCAATCTGGAGCGTCCTCATCCACGAGTGAAGGGCGAGTCTCAATAATCGTCGTAGAAGAACGATTTTCTTCAGAATTCGCTTCAGAGGCACCTTGGCTTCCGCAACTTGATAAAGAGAAACTTAAAAAAATCAGTAAACAAAAAAAACGATAAACGTTCATAAGGTTAGAGTAGCCACACTCGGCGCTACCGTGGCATCGTGGAAGTAATTCAGCTTCATGAAGCAATGGTTTTTTTAGGTCGGTTTCCTGCATTAGCAGGAGTTAATTTGGCTGTTCACACAGGAGAAATTATTGCATTACAGGGAGCAAATGGGGCAGGTAAAACCACTTTGCTTAAACTGTGCGCCGGATTAATCCCTTTAGATAAAGGATCAGGAAAAGTTTTGGGTCATGATTTAGACTCCGAACAAAAATCAATTCGTCGTTCGGTAGCGATGTTGGGTCATACAAGTGGTTTATATGAAGACTTGACAGTAGATGAGAACATTCTTTTTTGGGCTCAAGCTGCTGGATTAGATAGAGCAGCAGCTTATGATCGTCGAGACGACGCAATACAGAGAATGGGGATTGAGGAACGGTTACGTAGATTGCCTGTTTCTCGATTGTCGGCAGGGCAAAAAAGAAGAACTTCGCTCGCTTCTCTCGCCGTACGGCGTCCGCAGTTGTGGTTGTTAGATGAACCGCATTCTGGCTTAGATCAAGAAGGAAGAGAGTCAGTTGACCTATTCATAAAAGAAGCGGTCAAGGCAGGAGCAACTGTAATGATCGCTTCTCATGAACTAGATCGAATCAATTCTCTCTCACCTCGCGTTGTAACAATTGCAGGTGGAGTTGTAGCAGGTGGGGAGAAGCAGTGACACAGTTTTTCAATGACTTATTTCTAGTTGCGATGAAAGATCTTCGTATAGAAATCCGGTCTCGAGTGATTGTAAATCAAGTCGCTCCTTTTGCGGTACTCGTATTGGTCTTATTTGGGTTTGCTTTGGATGCAGACCAAAGAACTCTTCGTTTATTTGCACCAGGATTATTTTGGGTAGCGATCTTGCTCTGTTTATTACTTGCAGTACAACGCTCAGTTTCTCTTGAAGTAATAAATGACTCATTACTAGGACTTAAGATGGCCGGGCTTTCACCGTCATCTATTTTTCTTGGCAAAGCAATGGCAGTATTTGTTCAAATGATTTTTTTAGAACTCTTCCTAACAGGAGGAGTAATTATCTTTTATGGGACATCAATAGATGATCTTGCATTATGGATAGTTTCAGGACTTGTAGCCGCTTTAGCCTTATCTGCAACTGGTACTCTTTATGGGGCTCTAGCATCGGGATTAGAAGTACGAGAAACACTTTTACCAATCTTGTTACTTCCAGTGTTGGCCCCTGTACTTATTGGGGCTACAAAGGCTTATAGCGGAGCTCTTGGAGAATCAGTAACAAACGGTTGGCAATGGACAGGACTTTTATCATTATTTGCATTAGCAGCGCTAGCACTAGGTGCAATGGCTTACGGGGTATTGGTAGAAGAGTAAGACGTTAGAGAAGTGAAATGAGTACAAGAAAAATTTTCAAACGAAATCAGGGTGCTACTAGTTCTCCGAAGTCGCGACTGTTAGGGCTTGCCACTTTGTTTGGCTTAGTCACACTTTTTGTCTTCGCTTTTTTCCTTACAGATCCTGATGTACGTCTTCATCCCACAACAGGGGAAGAGATCGGTCAATTCGATGCTGTTCGGCTACTTTATCTTCACGTTCCAATGGCAATTATCGGTCCGTATGTGGCCCCTCTAGTTGGTGCTGTCGCTTCGGTTGGGTATTTAATTAAACGAACACAATGGTGGGATGTGACCGCACATGCCGCAATTGAAGTAGGGGCTATATTCTGCGGGTTAGTTCTTTTAACAGGCTCTATTTGGGGCCGGCCAGTATGGAATACATGGTGGGAATGGGGAGATGTCCGTTTAATGACCACCTTGATTCTTTTCTTAATGCTCCTTGGCTACTTAGCTCTTCGCCGCGTAGCGCCCGATGGACAAAAACAAGCTCGCAGGTCTGCAATTGTGGCGATAGTGGCAGCAATAAATCTTCCGATTATTAATCGTTCTGTTGAGTGGTGGGAGAGTCGCACGCTTCATCAAAAGTCAACTTTAAGTGAACTGAAAATTGAAGATCTAACTTTTTTTACACTCATGATGGGAATTGTTGTTTTTTTAATGTTGTTCACGTGGCTTGTTCTACACCGCTTTAGATTGGGATGGCTTGAGAAAGAATCTTTAGAACAAGATGTCTTAACATCAATTGAAGAAAGAAGATCTGAGGCGACAGTTAACGAAGAGGGAACGTTATGACGCATTTGGGATATTTAATTGCAGGTTGGGGAATATCGTTAGTGGTGATCTTTGCTTACGTAATTTCACTATTTCGCAGAGCACGTTCTGTTGCTCCTCGGGTGCCTTTAGATAGACAAAGATGGATGACTTCTTCAGAGTAATAAAACCGTGACTGACGATCTTGCCCCGCTACCAGCTCGACCAGAAAAACCACCGCGTCGACGCGGGCCTCTCATAGCGACAGTTCTTTTATTATTAGGGGTAGGAGTTGTTTTGTTTGTGACTCTTGGAGACGCCGCTTTAGTTTTTTACGAAGTAGACGAAGCCGTAGAGAAAAGAGATGAATTGGTTGAAAAACGATTCAGAGTTGTTGGAACCCCACTACCAGGAATAGTAGAGACAAGAATCGGAGGAGAGTCAACCGTCGTCTTTACATTCTGCGCCGGGGGCGTTTATGCGGATGTAGCCCATGCTGGAGATCCGGCAGAGTTATTTCAGCCCGGAGTTCCAGTTGTTCTTCAAGGCGAATGGGTCGCAGGGTCGCTTGTAGAAATAGACTCTCTTGAACATTCAGCAAACGATGGATGGTTTCTTCTCACAGACCACATGGTTGTTAAACACGATAATGATTACCGGACAGACAAAGATCGTGTAACAGATGTTGCATCTTGTGCACTGAAAGAGTGAAGAATCTGTGAATTCAGCTCTTGGATCAGGTTTTGTAGCACTTGGTGTTGCTGCAGCATTACTAGGTATTTCGACCATTGTTCATGGTCTTGTTACTGGCTCAAATAAATCGCTTCTTCGTATTCGTTGGTTTGTTTTATTGCTCGCGGCAGCAGCGGTTGGTCAGTTTGTAGTGATGGAAGTAGCTTTAATAACTCGAGATTTCACCGTAGCTTTTGTCGCAGAACATGGAAGCTCGCGAACCCCATCTCTATTCAATTTCGCCACACTCTGGTCAGCGTTAGAAGGTTCCATACTCCTATGGGTGCTGGTTCTTGTCGGTTATCTAGTTCTAGTTGTTTGGAGATTTCGAAAACGCCTCGTAGATCCGGTAGTCAGCTGGGCTCTACTAGTTCTCTTAGTTATATGCCTGTTTTTCTTTCTGCTTCTCGCAGGCCCAGCATTTCCATTTCACACTTTTGATCCCTGGCCTGGATATGACGGCCCAGGGCCTAACCCCCTACTTCAGAATCATGTGCTTATGGCATTCCATCCGCCAGTGCTTTATCTCGGTTATGTCGGATTCTCTGTTCCCTTTGCTTTTGCCGTTGCTTTACTCGTCACAAGACGGCATGGCGAAGGTTGGCTTACGGAGACGAGAAGATGGACTCTTACAGCATGGGGTTGTTTGACAGTTGGAATCCTTCTTGGAGCATGGTGGTCTTATGAAGTTCTTGGATGGGGTGGTTACTGGGCTTGGGATCCAGTAGAGAACGCATCACTCTTACCTTGGCTAACTGGGACTGCCTATTTGCATTCGGTGATGGTTCAAGAGCAGAAAGGGATGTTACGCGTATGGAACCTTTCGCTATTGTGTTCCACTTTTGCTCTAACGATCCTTGGAACGTTTATTACCCGTTCCGGAGTTCTTGATTCTGTTCATGCATTTACAGAATCCGGCATAGGGCCTATGCTCCTTGCTTTCTTTACTTTGGTTGTGATCGTTGTTCTTCTTTTGATCATCATGAGAGGCGATGACATTCGGTCAGGAGGTTCAATAGAAACGCCCATTTCAAGAACAGGCGCATTCTTAACAAACAACTTACTTTTTGCTGGTTTAGCATTCGTTGTTCTCTTAGGTACAGTCTTCCCGCTAATAGTTGAAGCAATAAATGGGAATCGTATCTCGGTCGGTAATCCATATTTTGAACGAATGACAATGCCAATAGGGTTCTTATTGCTGTTCTTGATGGCTATCGCTCCAGCTCTTCCATGGGGGAAGACAGGTAGTGAACTACTGTCCAAAAGGCTTTGGTGGCCGGCAGTATTTGGAACATCGGCAATAGTATTAGGTGTAGTGCTTGGTGCAAGAGGTTGGGCCCCCACTCTTGCAATCGGATTAGCAGGTTTTGCTGTTGGGGGCGCTATCCGCCCTCTTGCGCTCACGATCAAATCCAAAGGACCTACGGGTTTCTTTGGCAGGTCAAGTGGCGGCATGATTGTCCACGTTGGAGTAGCAATAGTTGCAGTCGCTCTTGCCGTGTCTTCTTCATATCTGCGACAAACTGAGTTCCGTTTTTCAGATATTGGAGACTCAGCCACTTTCGCTGGGCATGAACTTGTTTTCCAAGGGAATGAAGTTATAGAAAAACAAGAAAAAATTGAAACCGTGGTGAGAGTAGCTATTGATGGGAAAGTCTTCACACCAGCAATAAGTATCTTTCCATTCAGCGGTCAGCCCATAGGTACTCCCAGTACACGTTCAACGTGGAAAGATGATGTTCAACTTTCAGTATTAAAAGTGCCGGAAACACAAGACGAACCAACAGTTGTACGAGTAACAGTCCAACCATTGGTTTGGTGGCTGTGGGTAGGAGGTGCGGTAATGGCCGCAGGAACCATAATGGCATCCATTCCGCCCCGGCGTAAAAACAAAACGGAAATTCACGAAGAAATAGAAAAGGTCAACTCATGAGCCCAACAAGAGTGACTGCTGTAGTCGTTGGAGCTGTGGTTCTCATTCTTGTTGGTGTACTGGCAACTAGAGATTCTGGCGATGATCGAATCAACACATACCTGATTGGCGAGGCTGCTCCACAAATCAAAGCCCAGACTTTTGAAGGCGAACTATGGGATTTAGACGATCAACGTGGCCGATGGGTAGTTGTAAACTTTTTCTCTACTACCTGTATTCCTTGTATTCAAGAACACCCTCATCTTGTTAATTTCGCGGAGAACCACAAGCAAAATGACGACGTTCGAATCGTCACTATCTCATTTTCTGACACTGAAGCGGCAGTTGAAGAGTTCTTTCGCCTCAACGGAGGAGATTGGCCTGTCTTAACTTCTGAAACTGAGCGCGTCGCTGTGGATTGGGGAGTAGTTGCAGTACCAGAGTCCTACTTAGTTTCACCGGCAGGGTTTGTAGCAGCAAAAGTTGTGGGAGGAGTAACACAAGACTATTTAGAGGATTTACTTCTGGAAGCGAGAAACAGATGATTCGTTATCGGTGGATCTTGCTGGTATTTATTGTCTTCGGTGCACTAATTTTTTCCGAATTAGCAGAACAACCCGCTCTGACCAATGCAGATAAAGTTCATCGAATTGCAGATGATTTGGCTTGTCCTGTTTGCGATGGCCAGTCGGTGGCTGAATCAGATGTTCCTATAGCGCAGGCTATAAGAACAGAGATAGCCAGAATGGTAGATGAGGGATTTACCGACAGCGCCATTAGATCTGATCTTGTTTCCCGTTTCGGAGAAGACATTGATTACACACCAAAGCAATCCGGCTTAACGGGGCTTGTGTGGCTGATACCGATTTTGGCTGGAGTCTTAGCAGTATTTTTACTGGCATCAACTTTAAGAAAGTGGCAAGGGGAGAATCCATTCAAAGTGGTGACAATAAAAAACCGACGCTTGCCAGTTCTATTATTTGTATTGGGTGTTCCAGTAGTAGCCTGGATTCTGATCGCACAGTTCACCGGGAATCGAGGAGCTAACGATTTTCCAACAGGAGATATTCCATCCTCAACTCGGACGCTTTTAATCGAAGCACAAACTGCTTCAGATGAAAATAAGATCCTTCTCTATAACGAAGTGTTAGTCATCCAGCCATCAAACGTAGAAGCCCTCACATACCGAGGATGGACTTTTTGGAGAACAGGAAATTCTGAAGCTGCGCGAAATGATTTTGCGGCAGCAATTGAAATTGATCCGACTTATCCCGATGTGCGAGTGTTTAGAGCTTCACAACTCTTCGCTGATGGCAATTATGAAGAGGCTTCTGAAAATCTCATTGATCTTGATGCACTTGAGGCCCCACCAATTGTTTGGGACTTATTGTCAAACAGCAAACTTAGAGAAAGAACTGCAGCGGCCTTGGCTGCACAAGGGGAACTGGTTAAGGCCTTACAACTTCTTGACTCAGGAATTCTAAGAGATGCTGAAGATGCGTCATTGTTAGCTGAGCGTGGCTGGTTACTAGCTAACACATTCGAGCCAAACTTGATAGAAGCAGCTATCGAATCATTAGATACAGCGCTAGTTCTTGAACCAACACACCCTCATGCGTTGGCTTACCGCGCTCTTGTGAGATTCGTATTGTTAGAAGATGAACTAGGGGCGACGGCTGATATAGAAAAATTCAAAGAACTAATGAATCCCCCAGAGTTGCTGGTTCAATTACTTGAAACTCAAGGACTGCTTAACTAAGCGATTTGAATTCAAGAGGAGATGAAAAGTACAGGCCAGACATTCGACCTTCTTTAGAGGTAGATAGCGCCCAAATAGAACTTTTCGCACAAGATCTTCCACCTCTAATTTGAAGACCTTCTTCGATTAAATCACCTAAAATCTCAGGAATTACATCTCCGTGGCTGCAAGCAACCACATCATATGGATAATTGAAGAAGCTCTTGATTAAAGCAGTTGCAGAATGATGAGAGCCTTCAAAAAGATTAGGTTCTATTTCTATCTCAATTTCTAATTGTCGCGCTAAAGGGGCTATAGATTGCTGACAGCGAACAGCGCGACTAGACATGATTTTTCTTATTGGTTGAGTGATTAACACATCACTTATTTGCTGAGCTTCTTGTGCCCCTCCTTCATCTAGGGGTCTATCTATATCATCTGCATCCAAGCCAAATCTATGACCGGCGGAAGCATGTCTAATCAGATAGATCATTAAAAAAGCCTAGTTTCTTGTCTGAAAGGCAAAGATGCCAACGTGAAGAAAAGATATGGACACTTTGAAATCATGGGATAGTCAAGCGTGTATATCAGTTATACAGACGTCATCGCCCATAGGTAATGAAGAAGATAAATCGGTAGTGGCTTCTCCATATAGAGAAGAAAGCATTCCTTTGACTAAACCTCGATCTACAGCGCAGATTACCGGATGCTCAATAGCTGTCACCCCAAAAGGGCAGTGTTCAGAAATAATTCTTAATTTTGAAGACTTGTTATCTTTTTCGGCTCTCGCAGCGAACCCATGAGCGGTAAGGGCTTCTGCGATGGAGTGCAAAGCTGTATGAAAAGACTGCTGCACTTCGTCAGGGCAAATAGTTTCTGCCATTGAACGTCCGACTTCAATACCAACTTCTTCCGCCATTGCTTCAGCTTCTGATGGCGGTAAAAGAGCCAGTGTCCGACCCAGCAAACTCACGAGTACTGAATCTTGGCGAACAGGAAGCTCTAGAGAAGACGGAAAATCTTTTACCTTGTAAATCTTTGAAGGTCTACCGGCAGTAGATTCTGAATTTTTCTCAACAGAGACTTCCAAATAGCCGCCTGCATTTAGTTTGTCTAAATGATGACGAGCAACATTCGGGTGTAAATCAAAATGTGAGGCAGCAGTAGTAGCAGTTATGCCACTATCATGTTCACGAACGAACAGATAGATATCTCGACGTGTGGGATCGCCAAAAGCTCCTGTTATTGCAGTTACTGCTGAAGCAAACTCTGTAGGTGTTAGCGGCGGCTTGTCCACACGGATAGCCTAGCGAACTTAAGGGCAATGCTCATTAGAACAGCAAACAGCTTAAGAATAATAAAGAGTCAGGAGACTTTGTGGCGGTAACTGAAGACCAAGTAATTAAAGCATTAGAACCAGTTCAGGACCCTGAACTACGTCGAAGCATTGTCGAACTTGGAATGGTTCAAAATGTTTTAATTGAAGACACAAAAGTTGAAATATTGATCGCTCTTACAATTCCTGGCTGCCCTTTGAAAGCTCAAATACAGGAATCAGTTGAACAAGCTCTCAGATCAACAGGGGAGGATCTTGAAGTAACAGTTGAATTTACTGTTATGTCTGATGAACAAAGAGAATCAGTTCGGCTTATGGTTCACGGAAATCCACAAGCTACTGCAGGTACGAATCCAGCGCAGGGCCACGCAGAAGGTAGAGAAGTTCCATTTGGAAGACCTGGCAATAAGACTCGGGTGCTTCTTATCGCATCCGGTAAAGGTGGTGTTGGAAAATCTTCGGTGACTGCAAATCTGTCTGTAGCGCTAGCTGCTCGTGGTAAGGACGTAGCCGTAGTTGATGCTGATGTGTGGGGATTCTCTATACCGAGAATGCTGGGGGTAAAGACCCCGCCAACAGTAATTGATGAAATGCTTATTCCACCTGTTGCACATGGGGTGCGCTGCATATCTATGGGGTTTTTCGCAGAGGAGGATCAGCCGGTAATTTGGCGTGGACCAATGCTACATAAAGCACTTGAACAGTTCCTTACGGATGTCTATTGGGATGATCCAGACTATTTGCTCGTTGACTTGCCTCCAGGGACAGGAGATATCTCAATATCCTTAGCGGGCTTTCTCCCCACAGCAGAAATGATAGTTGTGACAACACCTCAACCAGCTGCTCAGAAAGTTGCACAGCGTGCGGCCTACATGGCAGAGAAAGTAAGTGTTTCTGTGAATGGCGTTATTGAGAACATGTCATGGTTTACCGGAGACGATGGCACTCGCTACGAACTCTTTGGCGCAGGAGGAGGAGAAGAGCTTGCTAGCCAATTAAACGTACCTTTTCTTGGCAAAGTTCCTCTAGTTCCAATATTGCGAGAAGGAGGGGATACGGGCCATCCTGTGGCTGTAGACGCTTCAACCGAAGTCGGAAAAGTATTTGAAGAATTAGCTCGCGTAGTAGATGAAGATCTCAAACCCACAAAACGTTCTCACCCAGAGTTGAATTTACTGGGATAGTTTTTATCAGTAACTAAATAAAGCAAGGAAGAAAAGTGGACATACGTATAGGGGTATCTGAAACTCCAAAGGAAATAACAATAGAGTTATCAGACGACACGGACCTAAAGAAACTAAAAAAAGATATTGATGCGGCACTTTCTGGGGAAGTGAGCCTTTTTTGGCTCACAGATACTAAAGGCAGGCAAGTAGGGGTACCGACAAACAAAATAGCGTATGTGGACATTGGAGCAGCGGGATCCGGAAACCCTGTTGGGTTTAGTTGATTTAACAACTTTCGTCTACTGCTAGTCGGCTCTAGGCTCAAATTATGGCTACATTGACGGAACTTTGCCACAGTCACACAGAATTAGACGATGATCAGATAACGCATCTACAAAACCTGACGGCCATCTGGGGCCTATTAGCGGATCTTTCCTTTGCTGATCTTCTGCTTTATGGAATCGATTCTTCTGAAGTAGAAAAATCTTTAGTCCTGCTCGGGCATGTTCGACCTACAACCGGCACCACCCTTTATCGCGCCGACATGATTGGTCAAGTTTTTGAATCTCGGCATCGCCCTTTAATTACAGAATGTTTTAACAAAGAAGAAACTATTGAAGGGCTCATACAAACAGGTGGAGAGCGTGAGATCTCTGTTCGTGCGACTCCAGTTCGGCTAGGTGGACAAGTTGTAGCAGTTCTCGCCAGAGAACGCCTTTATTCAGCGGATAGAGCTAGCAGTGTTCTTGAAAGAACCTACCGTCGGGTTTTCCGCCGCTTTGTCGAAATGATAGAGCGCGGAGAATTCCCATATCGAGAAGAAGAACGTTTGAGACATCGAACTCCTCGCGTAGGTGATGGTCTTTTATTGGTAGATCAGCAAGGACGAATTGAGTTCGCTTCACCTAATGCGGTGTCAGCGTTGCACCGAATAGGAATGCATAGGGCAGCAGTTGGGTCACGTCTGGAAGAAACCAATCTTGGCGCAGTCATGCTAAGACAAGCTTTTGCGCGACGCACAGCAGTCATTGAAGAAATCAGTCATGGCAGTGAAGTTGTTGTCGTATCTCATTGTTTGCCCATACTTGATAAACGTTCAGCAACGGGGGCAATAGTTCTCCTGCGCGACGTAACAGATCTTAGGCGCCGAGACCGAGAATTAGTTTCTAAAGATACAACAATCCGTGAAGTGCATCACAGAGTAAAGAATAACCTTCAAACAATCTCATCTCTTTTACGTCTACAAAGCCGCAGACTCAAAAGTGAAGAAGCAAGAGCAGCGGTGCAGGAATCAGCACGTCGAGTTGGCGCAATTTCAGTTGTCCATGAAACCCTTGCGCAAAGCGCAGAAGATGATACAGAATTCACTGAAATTGTAGGACTGTTAGTCAAACTTGTGGAAGAAACTGTTTCCTTACCCGAGAGGCCTTTACGATTTAGCGTTATTGGAGAAGGTGGAAAGTTGCCATCACAGACTACTACCACCTTGGCAGTAGTAATTACAGAACTCCTACAAAACGCCGTAGACCATGGATATCCAGAATCACTAATGGTTACGGAAGGGAATTCTGGGAATGTAACTATAGAAATTGATCGAAAACCTGACAGCCTTAGCGTTCGGGTGGTCGACGATGGAATTGGTCTACCCGACCAGTTTGAGATCGAAACATCGCAAGGCCTTGGTTTAACGATTGTCCGTACTTTTGTTGAAACAGAATTAGATGGTGTTTTGACACTAAAACCTGCAGGAAAAGGAAGCGGAACAGTGGCAGAAGTTCAGATTCCAGGCAACCGCTTACTCGGCCCTTGGGACGATGCACAAGAGCCAGAAGTATAAAGATTAGATAGGTTGCTTTAGAACAATATGAATAACCCTCAACCACCCATAAAACCATTGGTTGTCGCTCACCGAGGCGCTTCTATCGAACACTACGAAAACACTATTGAAGCTTTCTCAGCTGCCAAAGAACAAGGAGCAGACTGGGTGGAGTTAGACATTAGAAGGTCAAAGGATGGTGTTCTTGTCGTGCATCACGATGCTCATCTTGCCGATGGACGCCTTATCAGAGATATAGATTCGAAAGATCTTCCTGCTTTTATCCCCAGTCTCGCCGAAGCTTTTGAATGCATGGAAGGACTTGGAGTAAATATAGAAGTCAAGAGCCTTCCAGGAGAGCCCGATAGGGAAGACATGGTAATGGTATGTGAAGCAGTGGTTGGCCTTGCTCTGGCTTACCGAACTACAGAGCTTTTAAGAGTTTCCTCTTTTGATATGAGCGCAGTAAACCGTATACGCGACGCTAATGAAGATTTACCAACCGGTTGGCTAGTCCTTGAACGAACAGGTTCGAATCAAATTTTAGATCGTGTGGTAAATCATGGCCATGGGGCAGTACACCCTTGGGATGAACTTGTTGATGAAGCTTTTATTAACGAAGCGCATCAACGCGGCCTTAAGGTATTTGTTTGGACCGTTGATGATGAAGAGCGAATAGAAGAACTTGTGTCATGGCAAGCAGACGCGATAATAACTAATCGCCCCGGAGTAGCTCGAGAGATAATTGATCAACAAGTTGGTTAGTAACTATCTCTAACTCCGAGAGGTAAAACAAGATTCAAAGCCTCCGGTTCGTGCCGGAAATAAAATTCTTTTTCTTTACCTAAATAATCTCCGTCCACTTGCCATGGCACTGCGTCGTATCCAGAGATCGAACCTTCAGAGACATCGACTTGGTAATCAACAATAGGGCTTTCACTGACACGGTTATTTCCCAAACCTAGAGAAGAGGCAAGTACTGGTAGTAACCGGCTCGGCGACAAGGATCTAAATGTTATTACTGTAAGAGGTGTTTGAAGAGTGGTCTCGGGAGAAAAAGAGATCTCTCGCGAACCAAGATACGTGTAAGGATCTGTGTTTAAACAAACGGCAAACATTCCGTCATTGCCAGGTTCTATTTCGTGTATGTCTTTGCCGCGTGAAGAAATGTGGAAAGAAGGTCGCTTATGGTTGTAATGACGCAACCATGTATTGATAGTTGCGGCTACAAATAAAGGATGACCAGCGAACCTTTTCAATAATCCACCTTGGCGTTCAACTTGTTCAACAACTGCAGCATCGAAACCTATTCCTGCATGAAAGAGAAAATAGCGATCATTCATAACCCCTAAACCAATTCGTTGAGTAGACCCTGCTTCAAGCGCGTCAAGTAAAGACCCAGTAGCTTCCACGGGGTCGTCTGGAAGACCAATAGTTCTGGCGAAAACATTTGTAGAGCCTCCAGGAAGAGCAGCAAGTGCCGTTTCTGTGCCAGCCAATCCATTAGCAACTTCATTTAAAGTGCCATCTCCACCTAGAACTACGACCAGATCAAAGCCATCATGAGCCGCACTCTGTGCAAGTCGAGTTGCATGGCCGCGACGACTAGTAGCAGCTACTTCAAGTCGGTGATCAGCAGAGAGGGCTTTCTGAATAACTATTCGGGTACGAGCTGTAACGGACGAAGCCGAAGGATTCACTACTAGAAGTAATTTCATTGCAATAACGAGAGTATCGCTGTAGGTGACGCTAGTCAGGACAAATGTACTGAAAGGCCAAAATTTATTCAGTTTCAGAAAATTCTTTTAAAGCGCCTATTTCTGTTTTCCCCTATAAATGGGGGAATATTTCACTATTTTCGATAAGTGACTAATGACCATTTACTAAAATTGCCCGCGAATAGTTGTCAAACGTTCCTGATAAGGCAGAATTGCGCCATGAACATTGTTGTATGTGTAAAGCAAATTCCCGATCCAGCTGACCCTGGAGCACTGGACCCAGAAACTAAAACTCTTAAGAGAGACGTGAAACTCATCCTTGATGAATCAGATTCTTATGGAGTTGAGATGGCACTTCAACTTGTAGATGAAGCTGGAAGTGGCGAGGTCCGACTGGTTTCAATGGCGCCAAATAATGAGATGAGTGGTTTACGAACCGCCCTTGCGATGGGAGCAGCCAGCGCTGTTCTTGTAAGCGATGATGCTTTGGCAGGATCAGACGCACTATCGACAGCTAAAGTTCTAGCCGCAGCCATTAATCGTTCTGAACCCACACTTATCTTGGCTGCTACAGAATCAAGTGACGGATACACCGGCACAGTCCCAGTTCAGATAGCTGAAATTCTTGATCTTCCGGCAGTTACGTTCGCAAAAGAAATCTCAGTAAACGGTGATGCTGTTTCGGTTAAACGTCAAACAGAAGAAGGCTATGACGAAGTTGAATGCCCGCTTCCTTGTGTTGTGTCGGTAACAGCAGGCGTGGTTGAACCGAGATATCCATCATTCAAAGGAATCATGGCAGCAAAAAATAAGCCAGTAGAGGAACTTGATCTGGCTGCTTTAGGTATTGAAGCAGGAACTGTAGGTTGGGCGGGGGCTCGCCAAGAAATTACCGAAATAGCAGAAGCGCCAGAACGCGAAGCTGGAGAGATCATTGTTGATGAAGGTGATGCTCATGAAAGAATCATGGCATTTTTAGATGAACTTAAGGTTCTTTAGGAGGCGACTATGGGCATCTCAACTATTTGGATTTATGGCGAAGCAACAAATGGAGTGGTTTCCACTACAACGCTTGAACTAATTACTGGGGCTCGCCAGTTAGCAGACACCGTAGAGGTAATCGTTCATGGTGACGCATCCTCTCTAGCTTCTCAGCTAGGGGAATACGGAGCAGCAAGCGTCAAATCAATCGGAGACTTAGGCGAGTCTTTAGCGGGCCCACAGGTCGCTTCCGCTATTGCTTCTGCTGTTTCAGAAGGTAACGGACCAGAAGCTGTTCTATGTGCGACAACATACGATGGGCGAGATGTAGCAGGACGCCTATCAGCGAAATTAGATGTGCCCGTCATTACTAATGTTGTTGAACTCAAAGTAGAAGGTGATCGCCTATTAGGAGTTGAACCTGTATTTGGTGGGACAACAAATGTCACAACTGGATTTACTGGATCAGGAACAGCCATATTCTTGGTTCGACCAAAATCCTTTGAAGCAGAATCTTCAGGAGGTTCAGCAGCAAATGTTGACGCAATTCAAGCAGGAGATACCGGTAACACTAATACGTCGGTCGTAAAAGACAGATTTGTTGAAGAGACCACTGGGCCAAAACTTGATGAAGCAGCAATAGTTGTTTCCGGAGGGCGCGGATTGGGAGAACCTGACAAATACGAAATGATTGAAAGTCTTGCAAAACTATTAAAAGCAGCTCCTGGTGCTTCACGGGCTGTTGTCGACTCAGGATGGGTTCCATATTCATACCAAGTTGGACAAACAGGAAAGGTCGTGAAGCCAACGGTGTATCTAGCTTGCGGAATTTCTGGAGCAACTCAACACTTGGTAGGTATGAAAGGTTCTGCAAATATCATCGCTATAAATAAAGATGAAGAAGCTCCGATTTTTGGAGTAGCAGACCTTGGCATCGTTGGAGATGTGCATAAAGTTCTACCCGAACTTATCTCTGCGCTTGAATCAAGAGGCTAGGCCTAGCAGAAACTCTGCCTAAATTTTACAACTTACTCTCGAGTGTCTTCAGCGGTTAACGCCCAAGACAGTCCATCTACAGGATCTTCTACCGCGATTCTCAAGCTCCACCCCTTTGATAAAGAGCCATCATCCCATATCCACCAATTCATCTCAGTTAATGCTTCCTCTAATTCAAGAGTTAATGGTGGCCAAACTTCCTCTTGGTCTAAACCCGCTAGAGCTACGGCACACCACCAAGCTTCAAATCGTCCCTTTGCGCAACCTGGTCGACGACCATAAGCACCTCCAGAGGAAGCTGCCCAAACCAAGTGACCCCACATTTCGGAAATAGAAACCTCTTTAGCTTTAACTTCATTTACACCCAAAGAAGAAATAGCTGTAGTTGCGTCACCGTAGACCCTTACCGCTGCAGAGCGACCGTTTGATTGACTCGTCCAAGTTTGAACAAGATTCCGTAGCGCTTCGGTCCCCGAGTCATGGGCTACGACACCGGGCTTTGGAAGAGGGAAAGAGTCAAGATTGTTAATTGAAGGAGATGGATCATCAACTTCATATTTTTTGATATCAGGTGGCTCCACTGACTGTTCCCAGCCAGCAAGGACTAAGGGAAGACCTAAAGGGTCTTCAGCAATCTCCACTTCAGTCAAGTCTTCCCCTCTAAATACTCTTTCGTGAATAACTAACGAACGGAGAGGTCCGCTATTTAAATTAAGGCTTAATTCTTCCCAAGTATGAGAAGAAGCTGCTACTTCAGTTAACGGAGCTAACCCAAAAGTTTGAGCATCACGATTAATTGCACGGGCAGCAAATTCTCCAGGTGACTCAAGAGCCAATCTATGTTCTGCATGGTCACCCGCGGGCCATAATTGCTGGCCTCTTTCGTTAGCTTGTCGAGACCGGATCGCCACATCTTCTAGATCGGACCAAGATTCATCTTCACAGAGTTCGTCAATAAGTCGTATAAGCCCATCAAGATCTCCAATTTCAAGAAAGTGATCGAGGTCTCTTTTCATAGAAGTGGCCAAGGAACACGGGAGCCAGTCGAATCGTATGGCAAGGATCCTGCAGAACAAACTGCCTGCGCTCTCGTAACAAGGGCATCTATTTCCATAGGAGTAAGAAGAGAAACTAAAGATTCAGAAGGCCCACTAGAAATAAACCCTTGCAGGTCTTCAGTCAATTGAGAGTCAATAAATTCTCCAGCCCAGTCCCAAATGACTGTCCGAATCTTGAATTGATGGTGGAAACTCAGGGCGTTGTCTATAGCCCAAATATTCCCATCTTTTCCTTCTAGAACGTGACCTGCTTTACGATCAGTGTTATTTGAGACTATGTCAAATACGGCAAGTTTCTTAAGGGTTTTAGAATATGAAACCTTATCTCTGAGGGTGAAATAATGTTGCTCATAATCACAAGGTACGTATAACTGAAGAGAGCCTTCACCAAGTGGTCCGAGTCGAGAAACAGTTGGCGGGATCATCCCCCAATTAAGTTGTTTCGCTAATTCCCAAGCCGCTACTTCACGCTTATAAATTTCAGGTGGAAAATCATGAAGAGGTCGTTCCCCAGAGAGAGGTTTATATACGCCTTGAATTATTTTTTCATCCAAACTTATGTCGACTAAAAAAGTGGCATTTGAAGACCAAGGCATACGCCCCAAAACATCAATTTCTCCTTCAGTTAAACATTTGACCGCAAGAGAGTCTTCTAACGGCTCTCTATCTCTAAAAGGGTTGGAAGTATTCGAACTTTCGTCAGTTTTCACAAGGGCACCAACCCTGGTTGGATGGCTCTAGAGGGGCTTCGCACCATGGACAAGGCGGTCTTCCTGAAGCAACGAGCTCTCTTGCGTGAATAACAAAAGCTGCGACTTGCTGACGGTTTAACGGGAATCGAGCTTGGGCAGGTATTACATCTTCGTCTCGAATTAATTCCTCCGCAAATAGAACTATTCGATCGTTACTTTGCTGGTAAGTGACACCGAGACTTCCAACCACCCAAGCAGGTTCTCCTGGTTCAATAAATAAATCCTCTAGAACTAAAGAATCTTCGGATTCAATATCTGATGGAGGGAGATCATCAAGCATGCGATCTAAAAATTCCGCTAAACCCGATACCTGCTGTTTCTCTAGTTTGAGTGAAATTAACTCATTCACTCTTTGGGCTTGAAGATAAAACACTCTCCGTCCTTGAGGGCCAGTAGTGCCCGCAATAAAAACATCGGTGTCGTCCCAGTTGATCTCTGGTCGATTCATAATGTCACCAAATTGGTAAGAGAACCGCTGTTATTCATAGTTAAAACGATAGGCCGATTATCGGTATAGAGAACAGCGCTGACAGAGCAAGGGCCAACAACAATTCTTTGGAATAAATCAAGGGGCGCTCCCAATGCTGTAGCTAAAGCAGCCTTAATAGGGTCAGCATGAGAAACACAAATAATAGTTTCGTTTGGGTGTTTCGAAACAAGATCAGAAACTTGAGAAGTAATACGAGCTTGCATTTCAGCAAAAGACTCGCCCCCTGGAAAACGAAATTGAGAAGGTTGCGATTGAACAGTACGCCAGTCCTTCAATTTAAAAAGATCCTTTAATTTACGCCCAGTCCACTTACCAAAATCACATTCAATAAGGCCCTCCGCTATTCGCACTCGGCGACCAACTGCCTTAGCTATGGGAGCAGCAGTTTCTCTAGTCCTCTCCATCGGAGACGCATAGACAGCAGAGACTTTCTTACCAATAAAAGACTCTTGTGCATCTTTTATATGCAGAGAAGCTGTTACTGCTTGCTCTTTTCCAGATTCTGATAAGTGAAGATTCGCAGCACGTCCTGGTAAAACAGCCCCAGTAGTTGGGGTGCGTCCGTGACGAATAAATAGAACAAGTGTGGAGTTCATGGCCTAATTAATCTACCCTGCCAGAGTGGATCCGATTCGTACTTTAGAGAAAGTAAACAAAGAAGTCACAGTCTGTGCCGCATGTCCGAGGTTAGTGAGTTGGCGAGAAAAGGTATCAATTGAAAAAAGAGCGGCCTTCATTGAAGAAGATTATTGGGGTAAAGGTGTTCCTGGGTTTGGGGATCCTAAGGCAAGAATTCTTGTAGTAGGTCTCGCACCAGCAGCCCACGGGGCGAACCGTACAGGCAGAGTTTTTACCGGTGACCGATCAGGTGATTTCTTATTTGCCGCACTTCATCGAGTCGGTTTAGCTAACCAGTCCGAATCAATAAATCGAGGAGATGGACTAAAACTAAAAGACGTGTATATAACCGCTCCCGTTAAATGCGCTCCTCCAGCGAATAAACCGACTCCTCAAGAAAAAGCAAACTGCCAACCTTTCTTTGAAAGAGAATTAAATGCCCTCAAACAAGTAAAAGTGATTTTGGTTCTCGGTCAGATCGGGTATCAGTCAGTAACTGCAGAACTTGGATTGAAACCGAGACCTAAATTTGGACATGGTGCAGAGGTCTCACTATCTGATGGACGAACGATACTTTGTTCTTACCACGTAAGTCAGCAAAATACATTTACAGGAAAACTTACTGAATCCATGTTCGATTCGGTCTTAAATCGAGCGAAAGAGTTGATCAAGGAACAATAAACCTGACAGATTGGTAGCATCTTCTTGTGAAAAAATTTGAACGTTCTCGCTTAACTTATTTATCAGTTTTCTTGGTTTCTTTGTTATTTATTGCAGGGTGCGCTAATTCAGCTACTCCCAACAGTTGGGAAGAACAGGCCGTAGATGGACAAGGCTTAGCAGAGCGTAATTTCATTGAGTCTTGCCACGCAGCAAATGAAGACCTAACTGAAATGGTTAGAGAAGATTTTTGCGGCTGTCTTCTAAATGGGATCAAGCAGGCAGTTACATTCAGTGAATTCAAGAAACTAGATGATCACATCAAAAAACACAGTAACGAAGTAACTGCAACTGGATTAGGAGATGCTTTTCCGTGGTTCATTGAAGTTAACGACAATTGTGCTGGTTCTGTGGCTCAGAACTAAATGGCGCCACAGCAGTTCCTTTTCCCGAGCGGAGTTCTCGCTCCCATAATTACTCCACTTGATCAGAACTACAAAATACATGCCGGGTTATTTGTAGATCACGCACTTCAAGTTCTAGACGAAGGGTGTGTAGGAGTAGTTCCATTCGGAACTACAGGCGAGGCACTCTCAATAGGTGTGGAGCAACGAATGATGGCTCTGGAATCACTAGTTTCGGGCGGTGTTGATCCTTCGCAAGTATTGGTCGGTACTGGGCAAACAAACCTAGATGACACAGCCAATCTCACTCGACACGCATTAGAAGTTGGAAGTGCAGGCGTGATCGTCTTACCGCCGTTCTATTATAAAAATCCAAGCAGTCAAGGCCTGTATGAATATTTCAGTACGTTCATTGATGAAGTATCAGATAGTCGATTAAAAATTGTTCTTTATCACATACCTCAAGTTGCAGGGGTTGGGTTACCAATTCCAGTTGTGAAGAAGTTGCATGAAGAGTTCCCAGAAGTGGTCGTAGGCATCAAAGATTCATCAGGTGATTGGGAAAATACAAAAGAACTTTTGAAAATCAAAGGGTTGGATGTTTATCCAGGATCTGAACGCACATTACTCGATGCACTGCCACTAAACGCTCGGGGATGTATTACTGCTACGGCAAATATTGCCGCTCCGATGTTAAGTGAAGTCGTAAAGTCGTATCTAGCAAAAGAGATTGAAGAAGCACAAAGTATTCATTCTTTAGTTATGGAATTTCGTGATGTTCTTGAAAAGCATCCTCCGATAGCGGCGATCAAAGCCATCAAAGAGAGACAAGCGGAAGAAACAAAATGGAATAGAGTATCTCCGCCGTTGGAAACACTTTCTGTTAGTGCCGCATTAGAAGTAAACGAAGCTTTTGAAGAAATGCAAAACTCGTTTAGCCTGCTCTAACCTCAAGCCCTGATCGTGGTTGTGGGTTGGCCCAATCAGGCCAACGGCTCCTACTTTTAGCTGAAAGTTTGTGCATGAGGGCGATAGCTCCTGGATCGCTATCACCAGGTCTTCCTTCGATTATGCCTTCTTCAAGCATTTTCATAATGATTTGTCGACCTAACTCAGTTCGTACGATCGTTAAAGTCCAATCATTATTTTCGCCGATACCTCCAGTAGAAATGTCGGCATGTTCTGCTGCAAAGTCTGGACAATGATTGCAGCCCTCTCTGGTCCATTCGTGACACTCTTTCAAGTTGATCTCATGGTAGTCACCATTTCTCATCCAGATCTGAAACACCCCTTTGATATTCATTTTGACCATGTCTTCTTTTGGTAATCCGTATTTAGCCCAGAACAAGTCTTCAAAGATTGAGTCGTCAAAAGATTTGGAGCAAAGAAGTCCGATATTCAATTTGATTGGTTTACCAGCTTTTCCAACACGACGATGCCACATCACAGGCCCAATTGAGGTCTGACAGCTCATTCCAACTAAAGCAAGAGACTGTAAGTTCTTTTCGCGAGCTTCGTTAATGGCAAGGGTATTAGCGGAATACGTATAGCGACTCCCCGCTCCTGCTAATACGGACTCACGATCTGTAGCTAGGGCGGGAACGGCTTTCCAGTTTGTTATATCTTCACTTGAGCTTGCTTCAAGATGTGAAGTTAGAGCTCCATCAATGATTTTATTTTCCAAACACCAGATAAGAATGGCAGAGACAAGTCCTCCATCTTGACCTAATTGATGAACCGTGTCATCTGAAGCACGTGTTAGAAGAACGTCTTTGTAAATACCTGACATTTCATCGTCATTACGAGGTCGTGCAAATAGATGGTTGTCCGCCTCAGTTTCCCAATCCCTGAATCGTGGGCAAGCTCTCGTACAAGAAGTACACCCTTTTTGTCCATGGCCACAATCGGAAAGACCTAACTCTTCTTCAAGATGAAAGGGTTTATATGCGCCAGGGGCATGTTCGTATCCAATCACATCGTGTGGACAGGCGATTACACAACCCGCGCAACCCGTACAAAGTCCTGAAGTGATGACTTCGTCATAAAGTTCTTTCCATTGGAACGTCCATTTTTTTGTTGTAGCCATATCTGAAATCTAGTCCAATTTTTTTAGTCAAGCGCCCCTGGCAGGACTCGAACCTGCGCTCACGGCTCCGGAAGCCGATGCTCTATCCGCTGAGCTACAGGGGCTAGAAAATTTGATTCATTTATTACGTTAACTATTCATGGAGATGATGATCGCCGCCGTTGAAGGTTTTTCGGAACCTTTTCGAAACCATTTACGAAAATCAAAGTGGATGAGATAAGACAAGAGTCCGTACTTGGCATTTATTGCTTTTAAAACTCTCTTAAATTCATCGTCAGTTACGACCTGAGCGGTGCCGTGAACAATCTCTGAGCCTTCTTTAATGACTCCTCTGATGTTGCACGGCTGTAAAGTGACGTTGTGGTCGTTAGAGAGTCGCTTGACTTTCCAAGCATTTAAGTCAGTCGTAAAACCACAGGTTCCGTCTCCTAAATCAGCTATCCAAACAGGTAAAGACTTTGCTTTACCTGAGCGGGTAAAAGTAGTGAATGATACGTATTTCTCACTAGCGATCATTTGTTATCTTTTCTCATTTCATTAATTAATAATCCAGCCCCAAGAGAACCGGCATCTATGCCTAACTCTGCAAGGCGGACTGGCACTTTCGGACGGTGCTTCCAACCAAATACGAATTCTGGAAGCCATTTTTCCACCCCAGAGACTAGTTGATCCCCGATTTGCACTAGTCCTCCTCCAAGGATGATTTCTTCTGTATCTAAAATGGTGATCAGATTTGAGATTCCAATAGCCACCTGGCGACAAAATTCATCAAAAATAACAAGTGATTGTTGGTCTTCATTAAATACTCCTTCGGAAACATGAAGACCGGTTATCTGTTCTTCTGAATTAGCCAACTCAAGGCCAAGAGCGAACTTTCCTTTTTGTGCAGCTTCTCTACCTAGCCGCCCTAGAGCATTGCCGGAGGCAAAATATTCCCAAGACCCGCTGAGGCCAGTTATATGAGTTGGGCCATCTGATTGTGTAGTTGCGTGTCCTGCTTCACCGGCGAATCCATGCGCTCCTAAGACGATTTTTTTATTTACAACTAGCCCAGTCCCTATTCCTGTACCTAACGCAACGAAAGCAAAGTTGTCGATTTCTCGACCGGCTCCTAGCTTTGCTTCAGCCCAAGCTCCGGCTGTTGCATCATTGCCAACAAAGATTGGAAGGCCAGTTAGATCTTGTAGGTGTGTTCCGATTGGAAATTCAACAAGATTTGGCAGATTAGGGGAGTAGTGAACTATCCCATCTCGACCAATTAGCCCTGCTATAGCAAGACCAACACCGGTTATTTCTTTTTCAGATACTTCTGAAAAGGACTCAATTATTTTTGTGAGGCTAGAGAGCAGTTCATTTTCGTTGCCAGCGCTTGATTCCTGTCTCCGATTAATAATCTCACCCGTTTCTGGACGTATTAATAGAGCACGAATATTTGTGCCGCCTATATCTAAACCAACAATCATTAAAAATAGGATATGGCTCTATCGAGTCATAGTTGCATCTAGTGTGAAAGCGTGATGCCTATAAAAAATTCTTCCGAATTAAATTTCGGACATTTGGCGACAATAGCTGCCGTATTTTGTTGGTCGGCGGGGAATGTAGTAGTTGCAGGGACGGATTTGCCAGGGCTTCAAATAGCATTCTGGCGTCTACTTCTCGGAGGAGTGCTCTACTCAACAGTTTATTTCCTGACTGGGCGAAGAATTAACTTAAAGAAGCTTCGACTGGTTGCCTTGCCTGGGATCCTCCTTGGGTTAGAGCTAGCTGTGTTCTTTACCGCACTTCGGAATACCACAGTCGCCAACGCAACAATGATTGGGACTTTGCAGACAATAGTTCTTCTTGCTGTGGGCTCAAAACAATTTCAAGAATCAGTCACTAGGTGGCTGGTAGGAGCATCGTTCGTCGCAATAGGAGGAGTAACTTTAGTAATTCTGGGAGCTTCAAACGAATTGTCATGGAGTCCACGTGGCGACCTTTTAGCATTCGCTGCCATGATTTTATTTTCTGCCTATTTTGTCGCAGTAAAGAACGTACGAAGCGAAGTAGATACATTCACTCTTCAATCCGTTGCGATGCTTGTCGCATCAGTAACTGTTTTCCCAATAGTTGCAGTAGAGGCAAATACGCTTGCAATTCCATTCCCATCATTCAAAGAATGGGTATTGCTTTTTGTCCTGTTGATGGTCCCGGGGACAGGACACCTGCTTATGAACTGGGCGCACTTACACGTGTCTCTTTCATTTGCCGGAATAATCATGCTTGCCATCCCAGTGATTTCAAGCATAGGTGCTTGGCTATTCTTGAATGAAAGTGTCACGATCATTCAAGTTTCCGGCATGTTTGTCGTAATTTCTGTTTTAATTTTGGTCGTAAAACGAGAAGCAGAGATGACAGTTTCGGTGAGGGATAGTTAGAAAAAATAAACTACGATCGGAGTACAAACCTAGAAAGGAACATAAATGAGCATCGACGGCACGTGGAACGTAACCCTTCAAAGCCCAATGGGAGCTCAAGAAGGAACCCTTACTTTGGCAACAGATGGAGACACTTTGACAGGGACAATGTCTGGACCCCAAGGAGCACTAGAAATAGAAGAAGGACAAGTAGGCGATGGGGTCTACACCTGGAAAGTAAACATTACATCTCCAATGGCGATCACAATTGAATCAACCGCGACAGTAGATGGAGACACAATAACCGGAGAGTCCAAATTAGGAGCATTCGGCACCGCTACTTTTACAGGATCAAGAGCTTAAGCTAAAAAAACTCAGCGCCCCTTCTTTTAAAACCATACCCAGAGAGGGAGCCGCTTCCGGTAATATCTGGATAGCGGTAGAAACTGTAATTTTCCTCAACTTTGGATTTTAAATGAACGTACGCGACAGGCTGATTGAAGCCATTGAACAAGCTTTACATGATTTAAATGTGGACTTTTCCTTACAGAAGATCCACCTAGAGCGCCCTGCAAATACAGATCATGGAGATTGGTCAACAAATATCGCTCTTGCAACTGCTAAAAACCTTAATCGCAATCCACGCGATCTAGCCTCAGAAATTGCTGCAACCCTAGAACAGCAATCACCTGATTTTGTTGAAGAAATCCAAATCGCAGGACCTGGATTCATTAATTTCAAACTAAATGACGCTTGGCTTCATGAAGTACTTGTTCAAGTAGTTACAGCGGGTACAGATTCTTGGGCAGCACACAACGTTGGTGAAAATCAAAGAGTCATAGTGGAATTTGTAAGTGCAAACCCAACCGGGCCACTTCATGCAGGGCATGGAAGAGGGGCCTGCTTCGGGGATTCAGTAGCTCGCCTATACCAGAAATGTGGATATTCAGTTCAGCGAGATTTCTACATTAACGATCGAGGTGCTCAAATGAGGCTTTATGTGGAATCACTTTCAGCCAGAGCCTCTAATGCGGAAGTTCCCGAAGGCGGATACCACGGAGAGTATGTAAGAGAATGGGCTGCAGAAATGCCATCAGATGCCGACCCTTTTGAATGGGGGTATCAACGAGCCTTACGTTCTCATCGGGAAACGCTAGAAGCGCTAAATATCCATTTCGACAATTGGTTCTCAGAAAAGTCAATGGTTGATTCGGGGGCGATTGAATCAACGCTCACCGACCTACAAGAAGCTAGGGCCGTATTTGAATCAGATGGAGCAGTTTGGCTTCAAAGCACCCAATGGGGCGATGATAAAGACCGGGTTTTAGTGAAATCCGATGGGGAATATACATATCTACTTCCAGATATCGCTTATCACAGAGACAAATTTGAACGAGCAGATCTACTAGTAAATGTGTGGGGAGCTGATCATCACGGATATATCACTCGAATGCATGCAGCAATGTCTGCGCTAAAACACAAACCAGAAGATCTTCAAATAGCGATTACACAGATGGTTCGACTACAACGCGACGGAGAAGAAGTAAAAATATCAAAACGTACTGGAGACATTGTTGAACTATCCGAAGTCATACAAGAAGTTGGTTCCGATGCCGCACGCTTCACCTACCTACTGTTATCAGTTGACTCTTCACAGAATTTTGATCTTGAACTAGTCGCTCAGCAAGTAAACGAGAATCCTGTTTTCTACGTTCAGTATGCTCATGCCAGAATTCATTCAATAATGAAAAAAGCTGACCAGGAAGGGGTAACGCTTCCACCAGTAGAAAAGGTAAATCTGTCTTTACTCAATAACCCACGTGAGTTGGCAATACTCCGAGCGTTACAAGAACTCCCCGAGACCGTTCTTCGTTCTACACAAGAAATAGCCCCACATCGAATAACCAACTGGGCACGAGACTTCGCATCCTTATTCCACAGCTTCTACCACGACTGTCGAATCATCGGGGAAGATATAGATACTGAACTTACTGAAGCGAGACTGTGGCTAGTTGAAGCATCACGCGTCGGGTTAGTAGTTTCTCTTGATCTCCTAGGTGTAAGCGCTCCGAAAGAAATGTGGAGAGAAGATGAGAACGGAGAATCAAATGGCTGACCCTATTCCTTCACGGCTACTACCTGACAACACTACGATCGATGCAAATGGCCGCGGCTCCATTGGGGGGTGCGATTTAGTCGAGTTAGCAGAACAATTCGGCACACCTCTTTTTGTCTATGACGAGAATCATTTGAGGGCCCGGTGCCGAGAAGCTGTCGAAGCCTTTGGAGAAGGCGTTGCATACGCAGGAAAAGCTTTTTTATGCGCCGCTATGTCTCGGCTGGCCGTAGAAGAAGGTATGAATATAGATGTAGCAACCGGTGGCGAACTCTATATGGCCCTCCATGCAGGAATAGATGGAAGCCGCTTGATTATGCATGGCAACAATAAAAGCGAACAAGAACTACGAATGGCAATAGAAGCAGGCGTATCACGAATCATTGTCGACTCGTTTGATGAGCTAGATCGACTAGAAATTCTTCATCAGGAAACAGGGATATCCCCAAAAATTTTACTTCGTATTACTCCTGGTGTAGAAGCGCATACACATGAATTTATTTCAACCGGTCAAGACGATTCAAAGTTTGGATTTACCGTCTCAACAGGCATTGCTACTAAAGCTATAGAAAAAGCTGCACACACAGAGGCAGTGGAACTAGTAGGCATCCACGCTCATATCGGAAGCCAAGTCTTCAAAGTCGACTCTTTCGTTAAGGCCGTTGAGGTTATGGCAGAGTTCTCTAACCCACTTAACCTGCCCGAACTTTCTATAGGTGGAGGGCTTGGCGTTTCTTATTTAGAAGAAGACAATGCTCCTTCAATTACAGAATGGGGAGAGGCAGTTAAATCTGCCTGTTCACAATCCAACATAAAAGCCAAAGTTACTGCTGAACCTGGGCGAGCCATTGCCGCGTCTGCAGCAGTTACCTTATACCGAGTAGGAACAATCAAACATCTTGAGGGTCTACGTACGTATGTAGCCGTTGATGGAGGTATGAGCGATAATCCGCGTCCTGTTCTTTATGGTTCCGGTTACGAGACTTTCCTTCCCCGATCCACGAATGCTGTCCGTGACCAGTCAATTCGAGTCGTGGGAAAGCACTGTGAGTCTGGTGACCTCCTAGTTCGCGAAGGATGGGTCCCATCCGATATGACAGTAGGTGATGTTATTGCAACACCAGTAACAGGTGCTTATGGCCACTCAATGGGATCAAATTACAATCAAATTTTGAGACCCTCTGTAATTTTTGTAAAAGAGGGAGAAGCTAAAGAAGTTGTGGCCAGAGAAACTTTCGCAGACTTAGTTCGGCGGGAACGATAAATCACACCCCATCAACCTATTTACAGGAGTACCGTTGTATCTATGAAATCATCTTCAATTCATATAGGACTACTTGGCTGCGGCACCGTTGGAGCTGCGCTTGTTCACTTATTAACAGAACAGCGCGACTCCGTTAAACACCGCACAGGCTTAGATCTAAGCATTGAGGCAATTGTTGTTAATGACATAAATAAAGAACGCTCAATACCATTACCGAATGAAGTTCTGACCACTGATGCGTCATCGGTTATAGGTAATCCCGAAATCAACTTGATTGTTGAAGTAATGGGAGGCATAGAACCAGCACGTGAACTCATACTTGGCGCGTTAAATTCCGGCCAACCCGTTGTAACGGCAAATAAAGAGCTGTTAGCTCAACACGGAGCAGAACTTTATGCCGCTGCAGAAAAGTCGGGAGTCGACTTACTTTTTGAGGCCGCGGTAGCAGGGGGCATTCCAGTGGTGAGGCCTCTGCGTGAGTCATTGTCTGGAGAACCAATTACTCGAATTCGTGGGATCATTAATGGAACAACAAATTTCATATTGACTCGGATGACACAAGATGGTGTTTCTTTTGATGAGGCTTTATTGGAAGCACAGGAGCTCGGATATGCGGAACTCGATTCAACTTATGATGTTGAAGGGTATGACGCAGGCGCGAAAATAGCGATCCTCGCAACTCTCGCATTTGGAGCAGACGTAACTTCTGAGGATGTCCAACATGAAGGAATTTCGGGAATCACCGTTGAAGACATCAAGTTTGCTGATCGCTTAGGGCATTGCATCAAGTTGGTAGCGGTAGCCGAACAAATAATAAATCAAGAAGGAAAATCAGAAATTGGGGTGAGGGTTTACCCGGCATTAATACCTTTTGATCATCCTCTTGCAGCTGTCAATGGCAGTTTTAACGCTGTATTTGTAGAAGGTGATGCTGTCGGTGAACTTATGTTTTACGGACCAGGGGCTGGTGGAAGACCAACGGCATCTGCTGTATTTGGTGATGTAATTGATGCGTCTGGGAATTTACAACGCAGTCATGGTTCACTCATCGGGGCACTTGACAGACCTCTAATTTGCCCACCGGAGAGTTTCGAATCATCGTTTTATTTAAATCTGAAAGTGGAAGACCAACCGGGTGTGTTAGCTCGGGTTGCGGAAGTTTTTGAAAATCATGGTGTTTCCATCCAATCCATGGAACAAGAAGGTATGGCTTCAGAGGCAAGATTGACTTTCATTACACATTCAGTTCATGAGAAAGACTTGCTTCACACCCTTGAAAGTCTCAAATCACTGGATGTTGTAAGCAATGTTGACAGTGTCTTACGAGTTGTCGGCGATTAATTATGCGTTACGTCAGTACTAGAGGTGCGGCTCAAGTTCTTGAGTTCAACGATGTTTTACTTGAAGGATTAGCAAGTGATGGTGGCCTTTATGTACCTGAAGTTTGGCCAAAGTTTTCTGGTTCTGGAACCGGCGACTACTTAGAAACCGCAATTGAAGTCATGACGCCATTTATTTCACCTTCTATTCCTCAAAACATCTTTGAAGAAATAGTTGCTGACACCTACTCAACTTTCCGTCATGAAGAGATCGTTCCACTTGTTGATATGGGTCAAGGCATGTATCTGCTTGAGCTATTTCATGGTCCGACGCTCGCTTTCAAAGATGTGGCCCTTCAATTAGTTGGGAAACTCTTTGAATACGAATTGGGTAGACGAGATAAGAAAGTGACAATAGTTGGAGCAACTTCTGGTGATACAGGTTCTGCAGCTATAGAAGCCTGTCGAGATCAAGAGAATGTTGAAATGTTCATTCTTCATCCCGCTGGACGTGTATCAGAAATACAACGCCGTCAGATGACAACAGTTGAGTCAGCAAACATTCACAATATTGCTATTGAAGGAACGTTTGACGACTGTCAAGATTTAGTCAAAGGGATGTTTGCAGACATAGATTTCCGTCAAAAAATGCAGCTTTCTGCAATTAACTCAATCAACTGGGCGAGAGTAATGGCTCAGATTGTTTATTTCGTTGTAGCAGCAGAGAGATTAGGAGGACGTCGTTCACCTGTATCTTTCTCAGTGCCAACGGGGAATTTTGGAAACGTTTTTTCAGGTTATGCTGCTCGAAGAGGCGGCCTTAACGTAGATCAGCTAGTTGTGGGGTCAAATACAAACGATATTCTCACAAGGTTTTTTGAAAGTGGAACTATGAGAATAGATGAAGTCGTACCAACTACTTCTCCAAGCATGGATATACAGGTTTCATCAAACTTTGAGAGGCTCCTGTTTGAATTACTTGACCGTGAGGGAGCAAAAGTAGATGAGATGCTCAAAAGATTTAGAAAAGAAAAAGAAATCAGTATTTCTCCTAACCTGCATCAAGAGTTAGGTAAAGAATGGAGTGGAGCTCGTTTTGTTGATGATCAGGTAAAAAGATGCATAAGTGAAGAGGCTGAGAATTCAGGAATTCTCCTAGATCCACATAGCGCGATAGGAGTTCTCGCTGGTCGTGAGTGCCACAGAAATAAAAATATTCCAATGGTTGCTCTTGCTACTGCTCATCCGGCAAAATTTCCTGATGCGGTAGAAGATGCTACGGGAGTGCATCCAAAGCTGCCTTCTCATTTGAAAGATTTGATGAAACGACCAGAATGGTTCAATAAGCAACCTAATGATTTAGAAACAGTTCAGAATTACATTAAAGAGATAGTTGCATGAAATACGTTGTATGTATTCCAGATGGATGCGCGGATTTACCGGTTCCTGAATTGGGTGGACGCACGCCTTTAGAAGCGGCAAATACCCCTAACCTCGATGCGCTTGCGGCAAGAGGCACAGTAGGTCGTGCACAAGTTATTCCAGAAGGACTGCCACCTGGTAGCGATGTAGGCAATATGTCTATTTTCGGGTTTGATCCGGCTCAGTTTCATACCGGCCGTGCTCCAATTGAAGCAGCAGCTTTGGGCCTTTCTTTAACAGATGATCAAATAGCGTTTCGTTGCAATTTAGTGACAGTAGAGAACGACATAATGATTGATTATGCGGGTGGAAGCCCTAGCTCTGATTCTGCGGCAATAGTCATTAATCAATTAAATGAAGAGTTAGGTAGTGAAGAAGTTTCGTTTCACCCTGGAGTGAGTTTCCGACATTCTTTGGTAGCGCCATCAGGTTGGATTGAGACCACGTGCGTTCCTCCACACGACTTAACGGGAGATCCGCTTGTTTTACCAACTGGCTCAGGATCAGATCCACTTATTCAAATTATGGAAAATTCAAAACAAGTGTTAGCAGAATCAGATCTTCAGGCAACACAGGTTTGGTTATGGGGACAGGGATTTATGCCAAAGATGCCGAGTTTTCTTGAAATGTACGGGAAGTCAGCTGGTTTAGTTACTGCTGTTGACTTACTGAGAGGGATAGCAACGCTTACAGATATTGAAGTCTGCAACATACCTGGAGCGACTGGGCAATGTGATACCGACTACGAAGGTAAAAGAGACATTGCTCTTAAGCGTTTGCAAGAGGGATTGGATTTATTCATCATCCATGTTGAAGCGACAGATGAAGCCGGCCATGCAGGTGATGTTGAAGCCAAGGTTCAAGCGCTTGAGAACTGGGATCAGAGAATTTTGAAAGATTTAATACTTGGGCTTGATGATCTCGGACCATGGCGCATGCTTTTGATGCCCGACCACGCAACTCCTTTAACCACCCGGACACATACTTCAGATCCGGTTCCATACCTCATGGTGGACTCGCAAGAAAATGGTCCTGGGGGAGTCTTTACTGAAAATGGAGTTGCTGACACTCCTTTAGTTCGTGGTCATCAACTCTTGCCTTCTTTATTGAAAATGTAAGGGAGTTGTAGGACATCTTGCTTTTGTTGTGTGGAAAACAAATTTTTCGCTAGAATGAGCAAGTATCAGACCGAAGCCGGCGAAATCGGCTGACGAAATCTTTCGTTTCAAACGAAATCTGTGTCAATTCTTCATAGACTTGTTCACACTTCGCCATTTGATCCATACGGACCAAACTGTCCTGATCAATCCTGATGAGGACATTCAACCGGGCATTTGCCCTCGACAGACCAAGGTGTATGAGCATGGACTCCACCCAATTAGAACGCGAAACATTGGAAACAAAAGATCGCGATGAACTCGTAACAATAGCCACAGCACTTGGCGGTAAGCCAGGTTCGCGAGCACGTAAAGCAGAAATAGTTGACTTAATTCTTGAAATGACTGCAGGATCCAAAGGGGCGTCAAATGGGTCTTCGGCTAAAGCAACTAAAAAGACTGAAGAAGCAGAAGAAGAGCCTTTGGCAGAGTGGGAAGTCGAAGCAGCTGCTGAAGAAGCCACCGAAGAGGTAAAGAAGTCAGATAAAGAAGCAGCTGATAGTTCAGATGAAAAGAAAGAAGATAGTTCTGAAGAACGTGGCTCCAGAAGTCAAACAACACAAAATCGACAGAATGACCCAGCAGGGCCAGGTAATCGACGTCGACGTAGACGCGGAGGTCGTGATCAGGCATCTGAAGAACCTTGGGATGGTGAACCTGTTTCCGTTGAAGGTTATGTTGACTTACGCGATGAAGGATATGGATTCTTAAGAACAACTGGATTTAAACCTTCCAAGACAGATGCCTACATATCTGTGAAACAAGTCCGCCAGTTGAACCTTCGTAAAGGAGATTACTTAGTTGGAGGTTCGCGTCCGCCTAATCGAAGTGAAAAAAATCCAGCTCTACTAAGAATAGATACTGTAAATGGGGGAGACCCTGAAGGCATAAAAGATCGACCAAAGTTTGAAGATCTGACGCCTCTTTTCCCTGATGAAAAACTCAGCATGGAAATTTCAGATGATCCTGGGAATATGACAGCTCGAATAATTGACCTTCTTTCACCAATAGGTAAAGGACAGCGCGGGCTTATTGTTTCACCTCCTAAAGCAGGAAAAACCACGATCATGAAACAGATTGCTCGTTCAATCGAAACAAATAATCCTGAGGTAAAACTCATTGTTTTATTAGTAGACGAGCGCCCTGAAGAAGTTACAGATATGCAACGCTGGCTAGTGAATGGGGAAGTAGCAGCCTCTACTTTTGACCGACCTAGTGAAGAACATACCCAAATCGCTGAACTGACCATTGAACGCGCTAAACGAATGGTTGAAAGTGGACAAGACGTAGTAATCATTCTTGATGGAATTACTCGCTTGTCTAGAGCCTATAACTTGGCTGCTCCAGCAACCGGAAGAATTATGTCTGGTGGTGTAGATAGTGGTGCTTTGTACCCCCCAAAACGATTCTTTGGAGCAGCTCGAAATGTTGAAGAAGGTGGGTCTCTCACCATCCTCGCTACAGCATTAGTGGAAACAGGTTCAAAAATGGATGAAGTTATCTTTGAGGAATTCAAAGGAACGGGAAATATGGAACTTCGTTTAGATAGACGAATTGCAGAACGACGTATCTATCCTGCGATCGACGTAGACGCATCTTCAACCCGACATGAAGAACTCTTATTTGAACGTAAGCAACTCAATCAAGTTTGGAAATTACGCCGTGTTCTAAATGGATTAGCAACAGATACTGGAGGAGCTGCCGCAGGGTTAGAACTTCTCACTGACCGTTTAAAAACATTTAACAATAATGAAGAGTTTTTAGCAGAAGTAGCTAAAGGCCCAAACATGGGAGCATAAATAAAGAAAATCAAGACCTCAAAGGTTGGCGATATTCATTATTCCTCGCAGACTGGACCAGTTATGAAAACAGATATTCACCCAAACTATCGACCAGTAGTTTTTCAAGATTTGACCGATGGAACTCATTTCCTTATCCGGTCAACCATTGAAACTTCAGAAACCATCACTCTTGACGATGGTGTTGAATACCCATTGGCGAAAGTTGAAATTACCTCAGCTAGCCATCCATTCTTCACCGGAACCATGAAGATTATTGACACTGCTGGACGAGTGGAACGCTTTGAACGTCGTTATGGGTCACGCCGTAAAGGCTAAGTTTCTCAAATTTGAACAAAGTTAGTTCTATCTACTGACTACAGGTGTACTTTGTCTATTGAACCCGAACGACGAGCCGAACTTCTTAGAGGGAAACTTCTAGCCATAGTCAAATCAGCCGGATATCTGGTAGAGGATCCAGGCAGTGAAAATGAAACCCATGACTCTTCATTACTTACACAAGACAATTGTTGGTTGTTGGTAAATGATGAAACTCCACAGTCAGCTTTAGGTAAAGGAATTCTTTTACTTTCACGTCATCCGCACCTAGAACTGTGCTTAATATTTGAAGACGCAACATCAGCAGGGATAGCTGCACGTCAGGCCACAGGATTAAATATCAAATGTAAAGTCATGCTTTTACATGATGAGTCCTTGACACAAGTGGAACCTTCTTCTTTCCCTAAACCATTTGAAGCCATTCCGGCAAGTGGAGAATTTTTAAAGATATGTCAATCTGCAGGCGTGTCGACAATTTATGAAAATGGAACTTGGAGAGGAGAGATTCTGGGGCTTGAAGTTGTTCGGCTAGAAGGAGAAAATATTCAAATTGGCGTCGGGAGGTTTGACCGAGAAGCTGGAGAACTTTTAAATTATGAAAAGTCACGATCCGATCAACTAGTTGCAGCGTCAAACCAAGTTCGTTCACAACGCAATGCAGAGGCGGGATCCCACCCTTTAGCTACTTTGGCGAGAGAAAGGTGGCTTAGGCATAGTTTGCTAGAAGAACCATCGCTTGTTGAGCTAACTGATTTAGAACCTATTGATTTGGTTCACGAAAGAGAAAATTTAAGAGATCCTTTTCCTGCAGCAGCTATAGGGAAAGATGAAGATCAGAGAAAAGTTTTAGTCGTATGTTCGGTAGGGATTGATATTGCATTAGTTCCTTTAGTGGCGGAAACATCGCAGGTACATCTTCCGGATCGCATAGTTCTTGTTCTTCCACCTAAAGATCTTCTTCCTGTAATTCATACAATAAGTAAATTTTTGAAAGTTCCCTCTTCCCTTATAGGGGTAGAGGGAGAGTGGGCCTGCCCCACAGGAAGCCAATAGAGCGGTACTCTAAATTTATGAAGGAACAGATTTCAAATCTTGAAAAAGAACTAGGTGAAGCTGAAAAGCAGTTATCTGACCCTGATGTCATAGGGGATCCTTCTTTACTTGAGAAAGCTGGGAAGCGCTTAAAGGAACTCGGCGACATATTAGAAGTAGGCCGCCCATTAAAGAGCATGTATGACGATCTTGAAGCAGCCAAAGAACTTCTCGAAATTGCAGATGATGAAGATAAACAACAACTACGTCAAGAGGTTGAAGATCTTGAATCAAGCATTCCCGATCTTGAAGAGCAACTAAGGCTTTTATTGTTGCCTAAGGATCCGAATGATGGAAGAAACGTAATTCTTGAAATTAGAGGAGCCGAGGGTGGCGAAGAAGCAAACTTATTTGCAAGAGATCTACATGATATGTATTTAGGTTTCGCAAATTTACATAAGTGGAAAGTTGAATCTTTAGGAACTCAAGAGTCCGATATGGGTGGCTATAGCGAAGTCGCAATTTTAATTAGCGGGGAAACTGCTTGGACGAGACTCAAACATGAAGGGGGAGTTCACCGGGTTCAAAGAGTCCCAGTAACTGAATCTCAAGGAAGAGTACACACTTCATCCGCCACTGTCAGTGTTCTCCCTGAAGCAGAAGAAGTAGACATTGAAATTTCAGATAATGAGTTGCAAGTAGATGTCTATCGCTCATCAGGACCTGGAGGGCAATCAGTCAACACCACAGATTCGGCTGTAAGAATCACTCACCTTCCGACAGGCTTAGTCGTCTCTATGCAGGATGAGAAAAGCCAGTTACAGAATAAAGCGAAAGCATTGAGAGTTCTGCGGTCTCGCCTATTGCAAAATGAGCAGGATAAGCAGCAAGCTGAGGCATCTGCCGCTCGAAAAGGTCAAGTAGGGACCGGTGGACGATCAGAAAAAATAAGAACGTATAACTTCAAAGAAAATCGAGTAACGGATCATCGAATAGGGCTTACTCTTCATAAATTGGAACGAATCCTGACTGGAGAACTAGACGAAGTCGTTGATGAATTATTAACAACAGAGCGCTCAGAGCAACTAATGGAAAAATCAGAAACAGATAGTTCATGAAATCTGACTCTGTAAAATCAACAGTTTCTTGGCGCGCTCTACTTGATGAAGCGATTCACAACTTCAGTGAAGTTGGATTACCTGAAATAGAAGCGCGCTGGATCACAGAAGAAGCAGCGGGAGGCCAACTGATAGGCGTTTCTTTTGAAGAGTTAGTTACAAATAGGGCAATGGCGCATTATGACAATCTCATAAGTCGACGTTTAAACGGCGAACCTCTTCAATATGTTCTGGGACACTGGCAATTTCGAAAATTGGATCTAATGGTAGATCAACGTGTTCTGATTCCACGCCCAGAAACCGAAGTATTAGTAAATCATGCTTTGGATGAGATCGATCGGCAGGGAAATGAGGTTCTTGTAGCAGATTTGGGTACGGGATCTGGCGCCATAGGTTTTTCAATTGCTGTTGAAAGAATCTCTACTCAAGTTTGGTGCACAGATCTTTCAGAAGAAGCCTTAATGGTTGCGAGAGCTAACCTTGCAGGGCTCGGTCAACCTGCAAAAAGAGTGAGCTTGTGTCAAGGCTCATGGTTTGAAGCACTACCAAAGTCTCTTCAAGGAAAACTAGGACTAGTAATTTCTAATCCTCCCTATGTCCCGACTTCAGAAACTCTTCCGCTAGAGGTTAAAGACTGGGAGCCGTCTATGGCTTTATATGGAGGTAGAGAAGGAACAGATTATCTTCAGAAACTCATTCACGAATCTCCCTCTTGGCTGGCTTCTAAAGGAGCGCTTATTTTAGAAATGTCGCCAAATCAAACAGAAAGTATGTCTAGTTTGGCGTTATCTAAAGGTTTTAATGAAGTTTTCGTAGGTTCAGATCTTGCTGACAAACCCCGATTGCTAGTAGCCCGCAAGTCATGACGAACCGAATTCTGAGTATCAAAGATGACTGGGAATTAGCTAAGTCTGAAACGATTAGAGAATTACAACTAGGTAATCAAGTGATTTTACCCACAGACACGGTTTACGGGATAGCGGTACTTTCTTCAGATATCGAAGCCGTAAACGGAATTTTTGAAATCAAAGGACGTTCTTTTAACCAGGCATTACCTGTACTTGTTGCCGACTTTGATCAGGCCACCCAAATAGTAGCTAAAGACTCAATACCTGAAGGAGTAAAGAACTTTTGGCCAGGATCTTTAACTGTCGTTGTTCCCCAACATCCTGAAACACCTATTTATGTTGGATCAGAGAAATATACTGTGGGAGTCCGATGCCCAGATCATGATTTCGTAAGGAGCATTGCCGCGGAAATTGGATCGCTGACTGTTACTTCTGCAAACCTTTCTGGCGTACCTACGCCAGAAACAGCGCCATTAGTGGCTGAACAACTAGGTAAAGACCTACTTGTATTAGATGATGGGCCTTGCTCGGGTGAGCCCTCAACGCTTATAGACCTTTCCTCATTAAATCCAAAAATTCTCCGCTTAGGAGAAATTAAAGAAGAAGATCTTTCCGAAGCAGGGCTTATTTAACTAGGAGGATAAAATCCTGATATGACTACTATTGCTGTTGGCTGTGATCATGCCGGATACAACTTAAAAACTCATTTAGCAGAACACTTGAAGTCACGTGGTTATGAAGTTCTTGATCTTGGTTCTTACTCGGCAGATCGTGTTGATTACCCAGAATATGGAGCAGCAGTCGGTCGCGCTGTTGCTAGTGGGGAAGCGAAGTATGGCGTATGTGTTTGCGGATCTGGTGTTGGAATTTCTATAGCAGCAAACAAGATTTCTGGAGTAAGGGCAGCGCTCGTTAGTGACGCTGCATCAGCAGAATTAAGCCGCCAACACAACGACGCTAATGTTCTTTGTTTCGGTGAAAGATCAACCGAATTTGAAGCGGCAGAAACTGCTTTAATGGCATGGTTAAACGCAGAATTTGAAGGCGGACGACATCTGGCAAGAGTTGAAAAGCTTAATGATTTGAACAAACTTAATGATTGGGATGTTTTAACTCCTCGTGAGGCTTCGGGTAGACCTAGAAGCCCTAGCCGAAGAGCAGCTGACCGAGTTCGTGGCGCAGTTGAAGGTGTTCGTGCCAGACTTCGTGCTCGTAGAGGTTAATGAGGACCCCCACCTACATGCTTGAACCACTCACAACCACACCCACAGTTACTGAACCTGAAACAATTGAAAGTGAAGGAGACCATGATCGATTTGCTCACTATGCACGCAAGTCGGACATACTTAAATCTGCAGTTTCGGGAAAGCCGGTTATAGCACTTTGTGGGAAGGTATGGGTTCCTAGTAGGGATCCAGATCGATATTCAGTGTGTCCAACTTGTAAAGAGATCTTTGAAAAGAAGAAAGCAGCCGAAAACGGCAGCTAATTTTGGAGCGGAATTGGTTGATATGAACCTAGATGAATGGCCGCAACATATAGGAGAAGAAGAGTTTGTTCTCCCAGTAACAGAGACTCTAGTTGGAGCTTGCGTCGCAACTCTTAGTCAAGACTCTTCCCGGCCTTTGTTCTATGACGCCTCAGGAAGCATCACCCGAAAAGAATTCTTAGAACGAACATCGCATCTGGCCGCTTGGCTAAAGACATTAGGTCTTTGTAAAGGAGATCGCATTCTTATCTCCGGCTCGACAACTATAGATTTAGCTGTTGCTCATATGGCAGCACTTCGATTCGGACTTATTGTCGTTCCAGTAAATGGCCTTTATCAAAAAAACGAATTAGAGCATGTCATTAATGATGCTTCACCCAAAGTGGCTTTGATTGACCATGGCGAATGGGGGAAATGGATAAATTCTATAAATCCCAAAATATTTGTTTCGGATACAAGTGCAAAATTTAGTGATGGCTTAGTTCCTGAACTAGATCAAGTAAAACCTGAAGATCCAGCTTTGATTGTTTATACTTCTGGAACTACCGGACGACCAAAAGGTGCTGTTCTATCTCAAAGAAATTTATTAGCTGGGGCTCATTCTGTTCGTCTTGCATGGAAGTGGACGGAAGAAGACAGACTTTATTTATGTCTGCCGCTCTTTCATATGCACGGAATGGGTGTGGGTCTGCATGGAACGTTACTATCCGGTTCTTCTGCAATTCTTGAAGAGGGCTTTCGAGCAGAGGAAGTGCTCAATGCAATCGAGTCAAAGCAAGTTTCAATGTTTTTTGGTGTACCGACCATGTATCACCGACTAATAGAGCATCCTCAAATTCAGAAAATGAAAAAAATGAGACTATGTGTTTCTGGCTCTGCTCCGTTACCTGCTTCTTTACATAGACAATTTAATAAGGACGTGGGGATTCAAGTTTTAGAAAGATACGGAATGACGGAAACAGTGATGCTCGTTTCTAACCCGTATGAGGGGGAGAGAAGACCTGGCACAGTAGGTTTCTCTCTTCCAGGTGTACGACTAAAACTAGAAGAAGGTTCTGGAGAAATTTTGGTAAACGGTCCAAACGTTTTTGAAGGTTATTGGAACCGCCCAGATGCGGATAGCGAATCATTTAGTTCAGATTCCGTTAGTCGTTGGTTTCGAACTGGAGACCTTGGAGAACTTGATGAAGGCGGGTACTTGAAAATTGTTGGTAGAAAAAAAGAATTGATTATCAGCGGAGGCTACAACGTTTACCCTCGTGAAGTAGATGATGTACTGATTACACACCCAGATATAGAAGAGGTTGCAGTTGCTGGTGTTCCTTCAAAAGAATGGGGAGAGGAAGTTGTAGCTTGGATAGTTCCTAGCCCCAATCAAGAAGCTCCATCTCTTGAAGAAATACGCGACTTTGGCCGCCAGGATCTAGCAGCGTATAAACTGCCTAAAAGGGTAGTAGTTACTGATGCTTTGCCGAGAAATGCTTTAGGCAAGGTGTTACGACAAGAATTACGAGAGAAATAGGATATGAGCGAAACAAATACTTCCGTAAAAGTTGACTTTCATTTTGATGTAATGTGCCCATGGGCTTATCAAACTTCTTTGTGGATGCGCGAAGTCTCCGAAAGACGCGACATTGAAGTCAACTGGAGATTTTTTAGTTTAGAAGAAATTAATTTGGTAGAAGGAAAGAAACATCCGTGGGAAAGGGATTGGTCGTACGGATGGTCAATGATGCGTATAGGAGCATTGTTGAAGCGTCAAGATCCTAACTTAAATGACGCATGGTACTTAAGAGCTGGTACCGCTCTCCACGTAGAAGGTCGTAAGGCGCATGACCCCGATGTAGCAAAACAACTCCTAACTGAGATTGATTTAGACCCTGTCTTGGTTGACGAGGCTCTTGAAGACTCAACAACTCATGACGATGTTCGTGAAGACCATGAAAGGGTGGTCAACTTAGGAGGGTGGGGTGTCCCTACTTTGGTTTTTGAAAATGATCAAAAACTATTTGGCCCGGTCTTAATTGATCCACCAACTGGAGACAAAGCAGACCGACTTTGGGATTTGGTTCTTGGATGGTTGGAGTTCCCACACCTTTTTGAAATGCAACGCCCTAAAAGTGATCAAGATATGGCGGCCATAGCAGAAGTTTTCCGCCCATATGTAGAAGCTCGAGACTGGAACACAGTGGCTAACCCCACACGCTAGGAGCAAATTTATGATCCAGAAAAAAGACATTATTGAAGGACTTGAAGAAGTTTGGGCAGCTTGGGAGAATTTTGGTTCAGAACTCTCCGAAGAAGAATGGCTTACTTCTAGTCGATGTCCAGGTTGGACCGTTAAAGACAATCTTTCTCATATTGCCGGCACAGAGAATATGTTGGCTGGAAATCCTGCTCCAGAAAATTCGCCAGTGGGTGAGCATATTCGTAACCCCATCGGCACGGCAAATGAGCATTGGGTCGAATCATTTAGAAACTATTCGGGCGCTGAGGTATTAGAAGCTTTCAAGGAAATTACTTCCGAGCGAATTGAAGTTCTACGCAATCTAGAAGAAGAGCAATTTACAAAAGTAGGTTGGACCCCCGCCGGAGAGGCACCCTATGGACGATTTATGCAGATACGGATCTATGACTCTTGGTTGCACCTACAAGACTGTCGCGAACCTCTCGGTAAACCGGGGGATGAAGATGGAAAATCGGCAGAAATTTCTGTTCAAGAAGTAGTTGAAGCCATTGGATATATCGTCGGTAAGCGTGGTAAAGCACCTGAAGGGAGTTGTATTGAAATTTGTCTTACCGGACCAATAGAACGAACATTAAACGTTCAAGTTGAAGAAAAAGCCCAATTGGTGGACCACTTCGAAGGAGAACCTACAGTTTCTTTAACTCTTACTTCTACAGACTTCTTGGCACTTACAGGGGGGCGCAACTCCGCTGCTCAATATTTGGAAGATGGACGACTCGTCATAGAAGGAGACCAAGAACTAGGCAAGCAGATATCCGAAAATTTAGCTTTCACGGTATAAAAGGAATTTGAATGAAACGTCTAACACCCCCTAGCGCAGATGAAGCTCTACCAGGGAGAGCCGAGCCAATCACTGTAGTTGACCCCCATATAGTAAATGGGCAGAGCCTAGTCGGACCATTCCCAGAAGGAACCGAAACTCTTGTAGTGGCCATGGGATGTTTTTGGGGAGCAGAAAGAAAATTTTGGGAAACCCCCGGGGTTTGGGTCACAGCTGTTGGATACGCCGGAGGCGTAACACCTAATCCAACGTATGAGGAAGTGTGCACTGGTTTAACCGGACACACAGAAGTAGTTCTAGTGGTATTTGACCCTCTAATCATCTCACTGGAAGAGATTCTTGCCATCTTTTGGGAGAACCACGACCCTACTCAAGGGATGCGTCAAGGAAACGACATCGGGACGCAATATCGTTCAGGAATCTACTTCAACAGTGTTGAACAATCCGAGAAAGCTCAAATCACAAAGGCTTCCTATAGTGAAGCTCTATCAGCTGCTGGTTATGGAACAATTACAACTGAAATTCAAGAGTTAGACACTTTCTTCTACGCCGAAAGAGCTCACCAGCAGTACCTTGCTCGAGTTCCATGGGGATACTGTGGAATTGGAGGGACAGGTGTCGCTTGCCCAGTAGGAATATCTGGTTAAGGAGCCAGAGAAGCCCAAGATCTTAGTAGCTCCTCATCTCCAAAAAACTCCACGCCAGCATCTCCTCGATTCCAAAGCCATAGCGCGAGGTTCGCAGCTTCACCTCGTGCAGCCACATCAGCTTTAGCATGCTCATTAGTTACCACTAGATCAGAACCAGAAGAGGTAAGTAACCATTCTCCATCAGCATCCGTGCAGTGCAAATGGAGAGATCCACTTGGGAATTCAGTGATTGGTCCACTGAATTGAAATTGCATCATTACTTCAACAACTTCAGCCACAGTATCTAAAGACAGTTCAGGATCAAGCCCTGCTTCCTTACCAATGGCAGTCTCTGCATCCCACCGATGAATAGCAGTTTCATGAGCCATACGTCTTAACCAGAAAGCACACGTTAAGTCCGGAGACCAATTCCAAGCAGGTTGAGTTGGATCACATAGTGCTAGAGATTCATAAAGATTACTGCTCGCAATATGTGCTTTAGCTTTCAAATCTAGATCATTTAGTCCTTCAATAATTTCTGGCCGAGTTGGTTTCTCTGGATTAGTAGCTTTGACTTGAGCATTAGCAAAAAGCCAGACTCCGATTACATGATTCAAAAGAGCAGCATTATCCCAATCAGGACACGCAGAAACACGAGCTTCTGGATCCTCAAGACAAGCAGCAACTAAAGCATTCATATCCCTCTCAAGCGCATATGTATAGTCTTCCCTCACGAGTAAAACCTCCTATTTCCCTTTTTTAGCTGTCGCCGTTCGATCTATTGTGATCGCGTAAAAAAGCTTCAAATTCTGCAGCAAGATCATCGCCCGAAGGCATAGATTCTTCCAACTGATCTGACTGCATTTCAAGGCGCTGAACATAAGCAGTGATCTCTGGATCTCCCGCAACTGCTTCATCTACACGTTTCTCCCAATCAGAAGCATCAGAATCTAATCCCGCATAACCAGTGTCTATACCAGTAACCATTTCAAACCGCCTCAGAAGAGAACGAGTTGCTTTTGGATTTGGCGCATCCGGGATGTAATGCGGTACTGACACCCTCAAAGAAAGAACAGGTATCCCTGCTTTATCTAGAGTGTCGTGTAGCGCCCCAACCAAACCAGTCGGCCCTTGATACGAAGGGCGATTCAAACCAAGTCTTTCCGCCAAATCATTGTTCGTAGAACTTCCAATGACGGTGAGTGGACGAGTATGAGGGATCATCCCAATCATCGAACCTAGCGTCGTTACCGTTTCAGCCCTAATTTCTTCAGCAATTTCTGCTAGAGCCGCTGAAAATGTTCGCCACCGTAAATGCGGCTCAACCCCAGCTATCACAACCAGATCCCTCTGTCCGTCAGGCGTCTTAACGGCAACTATTTCATTTGCTGGCCAATGCAGTTCTCTGCCCCCATTCTCTCCAAAAGAAACAGTCGGCCTTTCCTGTGTGAAATCAAAAAAAGTTTCTGGATCGATATGCCCCAATTTAGTAGTTGGGAAGTAATCACTAATCCACTCAAGAGCTGAAGTGGCAGCCCCAGAAGCATCAAAAAGTCCCCTAAAAGCTACAGCCAATACTGGCCGGTCTAAATCCACATTTGATTGAAGATCTAAATCCCATCTCAATTCAGTCATGTATACAGAATCGCATGTCTAGAGGATCTAAGTAGTGTTGGGACATATTTTTTTCAAGCAAACCTTATAGATTCAAGAAATACTGACTTAAAGGCATCACGTGATTTCAACAAATAAAGACCACCAAGAAACAATATTTGGAGTGGCAAATCAGAAATCTATTTCCTCATGAACGAACACGTGATTCCCAGACCCGCTTCTACAATGGTCCTGCTCAGCGATCAACCTGATTTACACGTGCTTACCATTCGCCGAAGTGAAAAACTTGAATTCGCTCCCGGGTATACCGTTTTTCCTGGCGGAGTAGTTGAAGATAGTGACCGAGATCGTCGTTGGGCCACAATGGTAGACGGACTAATTCTTGAAGAAGCAAACAAAAGATTAGAAGTAGATCAAGACGGACTCGCATATTTCATAGCAGCAGTACGTGAGACAATAGAAGAAGTTGGAATTTTGGTCGGGGTTAAAAGTCAACATTTACTTGAAAACCGCCAAAAACTTGAAAAAAATGAGGTGTTTCTAATAGACCTCTTAGAGGGTAAAGAAAACTTAGATTTGACCAAAATTCACCCAATTAGCCGCTGGATAACTCCCGCACCGAGCCCACGAAGATACGACACCTACTTCTTCGTAGCCTCTGTCGACACCGAGACAATCCCAATCGTTGATGGGTATGAAGCAACTGAGGCAACCTGGGCAAGACCTTCTGAATTGCTTGACGATTGGAGAAATGGTTCCCTTACAATGATTTCGCCTACACGTTCAATACTGCAACGGCTAGAGAATTATCCATTAGCCAGAGACGTCATGGAAGTTGCACAAAATAAGAACCCTCGACAAAGAGTGCGAATCGGAGACGAATGGTCTGAGCAGGTTTACTTCCCCGAAGATACAGATTATGAGAACCCGTCTTTGATAGATAGCCTCGGATGGGTATGGCTACCTCCATTCAATGAGAGTTTAAGAACATGAACCATCCCCAAGGCGAAATTCAACCTAACTCAAATCGGAATTTAGATTCCGTATTGCCAATCATCATTTTCATAGTTCTTAATCGATTCTTAGGCCTTACATGGGCGGTTATTGGAGCCACTCTTTGGGGAATAAAAGCTGTAGTAAGTCGGTACAGGCGAGGAGAAATGATTGGGAGATATCTACCCATTCTCATTTCCTACTTAATTATCCGTGGAGTTATTGGCATAATCACCGACTCCGAAGCTGTTTACTTTGGGATTGGAATAGGAACTAAAGCACTAATAGGAGCAGCTTTAATTGCAACCATTTTCACTCAACAATCATTTGCGCAACGTTTTATGCATTACGTCATTCCTTTTGATAAAACTATACGGAATCATGAAATATATAGACGAGCAACATCACGGTTAACTGTTGTTGCAGGTGTATGGCAATTCATCACTTCCGCATGGGATATCTGGCTTTTCCGTCAAACCTCAGTAGACGGCTATCTAATAATTCGGGCCCTTGTTGGTTGGCCGGCGGCTACCGCTGTGATTTTGGGATCACTCTTTTATTTGAATAGAGCGTTGAAAAAAATTGATGGATTTACCAGCATTACTGATTCATTGGAAAACGCTGACAAAAAACGTCGCGGTTTAAGCTAACTCGAATCCTTCAAATCGGCTTGGACGATTGAACACGTCGTAGACGAGGGGAGCGAACTCCTCTAATGGCATTTCGTTGTAATTCGGATCAAAACAATTTTGATCATATTCGTGGCAGAAGTAGGCACAGTCATCAAACCATTCGTGTTCCCGGAAAATATCTCTAGCATCACGATCTCCGCCTAAGTGATGGAAGTAGTAATAACCTTGGAACACGCCATGATGACGGATGATCCAAAAAATTCGATCATCAACATAAGGTTTCAGAATTTCTGCAGCTACCGCAGAATGGTTTGCTGGCGCTATTGGATCACCAACATCATGAAGAAGAGCAGCAACAATCATTTCGTCGCTTTCGTTATTTTTTAGTGCTCTTGTAGCGCTCTGCAATGAATGCCGATAACGGTCAATTTGGTAACCAAAAGTAGGTCCGGCCATTGATCGTAAAATTTCCATCAAATAGTCAGGAAGATGGCTCGATACGTGTTTCTTGAATTGAGAATCAATTAATGTGTAGTCTTCAGCAGTTCCATGCTCCATGTGGGTAAAACTCACGTGTTCCATGTACGTAGTTCTATCACACCTATGTGTTGATACGCCTAAAGAACAAAATTAGAAGTTAATTCCGTCAAGATCTTCTGGCTCATCTACGTCATGACTCAACTCAAGATCGAAGAGGCTCCTCCATGGAACGCTTAAGCGCTCCGCTTCAGCGATATGGAGAGCGTAAGAATCCGGACCATAGAAAAAATTGAAGTCCAATCCAGTTGGAATTACTAGAACAGGTGTCCCGTCTTTATGCCGATCCGGAACAAAGGTAATTCCGTTGAAATCAGCACAGTGGGAGAGGCGAATAGCTTTTGGTAAATCTCCATGGGCGATAATTACTTTCTCCACACCTTGTTCAGTTAGAGTATTTACTCCAATTTGTACTGCATTGTTTAACCCAGGACGATCAGCCCAAATTACTTTCGTTTCTTGAGTAAGAGCCCAAGCGGCCACGTCTTCATCGTCACAAACGATTACAACTGGGAGAGGCTTTGCGGCTTCAATCACTATCTCAGCCATCTTTTTTGCTAGTTCAACGCGTTCGTCTTCTGTCATGACTTCTGCAAGTCGAAGTTTGGCCACGTTAAATGCCTTCAAAGGAATAAGCACAAAAACTGAATTAGTCACAACGAGGATTGTAGAGGGCAAAGCGGAGAGGACCAGCATTATTAAATTAATGTCACGATCTCAGATATTGAGTTCTCAAAAATAATGAAGATCGTTGTCAAACTTTTCGTTTACGCAGAAAGACATGACTAAGATATCTCGCAGTTATCGTCATGAATATTTTTCGCCAGGCCTCACAAAAAGTAAATGATTTCGCTGGGAATAGATTAGGTATCGACAGCGGCTATGCCGGAAAGGTAGATAGCTCTGGGACGTTTTGTCCACCTTCTGGCGACTACCAGATTGAGTGGTGGGTCGGAGAGGAAGATAGGTGGCATAAACCTAAGAGTGCAACGGTCTACACACATCGCCGTGTCGGCTCAGCACCAATTTTTGAAACCAAACTTGTTACCGCCGCAGGGCCAATTACAGCTACAACTTGGGCTTCGATTGGTCGCGGAGATCGCAAACCTTCAGTAGTCACAGAGGTCTTGAATCAATCATCTGCCCCAGTTGCCTTAGCAATAGTTATAAAACCTCTTAAAAAAATGAAGCAATTAGAGGTAGAAGGAAATTCGCTTGTTATCGATGGATTTTCCCGGCTAACGGTTGATCGACCACCTGGTTATTGGGTATTACAAGAAGAGTTCAAGAGTCTTGAAAATGTAATTACTGGAGGGCAAGCGAATCGAGAGACTCCTCGCATTCTAAAAAGTAAGAAGAAGGAGGTAAGTGGCGCACTAATTGTCCCTTTAACTCATAAGAGCGGACTTAGATTTGTTGCATCTTTTGATAAAGAAAAATCTCCTAAACCAGAAGACTTCCCTGAATTTTCACGCATCTCAGCAGGCTGGGATCAGCGGCTTGAGCCCGCAGCCAAAACAAATTTACCTAACAGGGAGCGAGGAGGCCTCAGTCATGCAGATCTAATTGAATTGTTATTTTCCACTCCCACTCCAAAAGATGCCGTACTTTTAGCAGCTTGGGGGTTAGCAGATGACGCAGCCGAAAGAATAGCAACTGCCCAACCGAATACACAATGGCTGGAAGCAGCAATTGAACTATGGGTAAGGCACAGAAGAGTTGAACATTTCTTATCGGCTAGAAGTATAAAAATTGAGCCTCTCGTGCGGTCTATGGGCAAGAGAGACATTCTAAGCCAGTCAACAGTCGCCGGATTGGTGTCGCTACTGAAAGCAATCGGAGAAAATAAAGGAGCGAAAGACCTTGAACGTTTAGGCAAAGGCTCTCATCACTCTGAGTTTCAACCTTTTGGTGATCTTGTACTTGAAACATCAGACGGAATTGATCTTCTACATGATTTTGTGCCCCCATCATGGTACGGAGAAGATTTTGAAGCGCACAATCTTGCAACTCGCTGGGGCAACTTAGGTTTTGCCGTGCGTTGGCATGGAGCGAACCCCGCCCTTTTATGGGAAATAGAAACTCATGAAGATTCTCTACCACGTATTACTATTTCTGGATTAGATCCAGAATTTTCTACTTTCAAGACAGAAGGGGAAACTTTATTGTCTCCACCTGTCACAGATAACTAGAAATGAATCAAAAGAGAATGAGAGCTGCTCTGCAGGGTAAAGCCCCAGGGGTTACCGCAGAAAAAATCCTATGGGCCTCTGGCTACGGGACAATTGTTGGGCTGGATGAAGTTGGAAAAGGAGCATGGGCAGGACCACTAACTGTTGGAGCTGTGGTGGTTAATCAAACTAAGAGAATAACCGGAGTCCGGGACTCTAAAATGCTGAATGAAAAAGAAAGAGAAATACTTTACGATCGGATAACAAATTGGGCCAGAGCTTGGGCTGTTGGGCACGTGTCTAATGATGAATGTGATGAACTTGGAATGTCTGATGCACAGCGACTGGCTGCTAAACGAGCGCTTGCAGCACTCGAGCTGACTCCTGACAAAGTCTTACTTGACGGGAATTGGGATTTTGTAGGAGGAGGAATATCTCAGCCCATCGTCAAAGGAGATACAACAAGCCTTTCCATAGCCGCCGCTTCAATTGTTGCAAAAGTTAGCCGAGATCGTTTACTGCGAGAAGCTGACAAGAAATGGCCTGATTACTCTTTTTCAAGCAACAAAGGTTACCCCTGTCCACGTCATCGCGAAGCCCTTTCTAAATTCGGAGCCACAACATTTCATCGAAGATCGTGGAAATTTATGGCGGACTTACCACCAATAGGTGAGCCCCCTCGTTTTCGAAATAGCGGAGAGCCTAGATTATTCAATTAGCAACAGTGTTGTTTGATCGCTGTCAATTTCACTACTCTTTTTATGATGGCAAAAATTATTAGGCGATTATGGTTGCTTACAATCTGGACGATATTCATCTGGACTAATCGGTTACTGAATCTAGTAGATGACACGGATGTGGGTGCTTCTGAAAAAGGGTGGGTTATAGCCATAGCAGTCATCTTTCTCCTCCTATCTCTAATTTCCTTAATCTTCTTGGCTGGATTATGGAAACACCGCAGTACGCTAGCCGCCCGCTTTGCCGGAATATTTGGTTTAGGCACAGCAGCTTTCTGGGTAGTACGTGGAACCGGAATTCTATTTGCCAATCAACACGACTTTGGTTTCAAACTTATCCATTCAATCCTTGCCCTAGTATCGGTTCTCTTGGGAGCCTTTCTTTACTTTGCTGGCGATAACCGAAAAACTAGGTTCAGAAATTGGGGAGATAGACCAGCCGTCCGCTAGCCTCGCAGTATGGGGCAACCAATTACAGTTGTAGAAAAAGCATCTTCACGAGAAGGAATCATTCGATTTGAGATCAATCGAAGCTTAACTGGCATGGGTCATGAGCGGTACCTTCCAGATCAAGACATAACAGGTGAAACACCAGCTGATGAACTTGCAAGACGTCTTTTTGAACATGATAATTTTGACGGCGTGCACATTAATGCAAACGTGATCACCATTGAACTAGGTGCAGGTCAATCTAATGGCGTCGCAGATGTCATTGCTGATCTTCATATTTACTACACCGAAGGGGTAGAAGTGCCTAGTGACGAAGAAGTGACTGCAGAAAATACGTAAATCTAAAATCGTAGGTTTTTGTGCAAGAGAGAGAATCAGAAGTAGGAGTCGGACCGCATCCTGATCCTTGGCCCACCGATTCTCGTTATGATCCAGAACTTCTCGCTAATGGAGATCGGCGTAATGTTATAGACCGGTTTAGATACTGGAGCCGAGAAGCCATTGTTGAAGAACTTGATTTGAGACGTCACAGCTTCCATATAGCAATAGAGAATTGGTCACATGACTTAAATATTGGAACAGTGGTTCGTAATGCCAATGCATTTCTTGCTGCAGGAGTACACATCGTTGGCCGACGGAAGTGGAATCGACGTGGAGCAATGGTCACCGACCGTTATCAACACGTAAGTCACCATCCAACCATTGAAGACTTACTTGAATGGGCAGGCAATGAAGAACTTCCAATTATCGGAATAGATAATCTTCCGGGTTCGGTCCCGATAGAGAAAACGGAACTACCTGAAAGATGTGTTTTGTTATTGGGGCAAGAGGGACCGGGACTCTCACCTCAAGCCCGAGAAGCTGTAATTAAAGTATGTTCCATCTCGCAATACGGATCAACACGCTCTATTAATGCTGGGGTAGCATCAGGTATCGCAATGCACACTTGGATTAGACAGCATGCTCAAATAGAAGGTTGAAATATGATTCGTTTTGTAAGGAATGCTCTTGTTGCCTTAGCAATCTTGGTTCTGTTTTCTTGTAGTTCTGGTGACGGGCTTGATGATTCTTTAATTAGTTCAAACAATACGTACCTTGAAGAAACTGATGAAGGAGGAGAAACTCAAGAAAATCTCAGTATGACTACAACGGAACCGCCTGTGGAGTCAACGGAACCGCCTGTGGAATTGACAGAACCGCCTGTGGAGTCGACGGAGCCGCCTGTGGAGCCAACGGAGCCGCCTGCAGAAGAACCTCTTGGAGTTACCGTTGAAATAGAAAGCGGAACTGTTGTTGGAGGGATCCAAAGACTGAAAGCGAAGATCGGCGATCAGATAAGGATTACGGTGTCGTCGGATGTAGAAGATGAATTTCACCTCCATGCGTATGACTTAACTCTCCAAATAGCTCCAAACGAGCCAGCAACTCTCATATTTGAAGCAGACATTCCGGGAGTTTTTGAAGGAGAACTTCATGACGCTGGATATCAAATACTTTCTCTTGAAGTTTCATAGTGCACTCTGTTCTTAGTTTGTTACTTGCTCACGGCGTTGGAGGTCGAAGTGACCTTCCAATTTCAGAATGGATAGCGGCATGGAGTGGCGCCATAGCTCTTCTGCTTTCTTTTGCGGCCTTGGGTTTACTTTGGCATCATCCCAAATTTCCGCAAGCCTTAATTGGGCGCTTAGTTCCCACGCCTAAATTTCTGACTCAGATATTTTTACTTTTAGTTCAGGCGATAGCGATGACGCTTTTCCTAGTTGTTTTGACGGCTTGTTTCTTTGGGCCAGACAACACTGTTTCAAATATTGCGCCTACTACGATCTTTATCATTTTTTGGGTTGGGATGCCTTTGTCTGCAGCAGTTTTAGGTCCCTACTGGAAAGTCATTAGCCCCTGGGAGAATCTTGGCAAATGGATAGACCGAATTAGACCAAACAGTGAAAGCGTAGCTCCCAAATGGCTAACTTCAGGGTGGCTTGCATTAGCCCCAATCACAGTATTTCATTGGCTGGAGTTGGCTTATCATCATGGGTCAAGTCCGCGTGTATTGGGCTGGTGCATTTTGATCTACGCCGTCCTACTTTTGCTTATGACCTGGAGATGGGGTTGGGAAGAAACTAGAAAAATTGAAGGGTTTGGAGTGCTGTTCTCACTTGCCGCGGCTATCTCCCCAATCTTTGTTGATCAAAAAAATAAACTGAGGATTCGTTATCCATTTGTCGGGATTTCATCTCTCCGAATGACACCAGCGTCTGTAGCTGTTGTTTTAGCTGCTTTAGGAGGAACAGCTTTTGACGGAGTATCACGAACTGATTGGTGGCTAGACCTGATTGTCGGAAAGACAGGCGCAAGTTGGACACTGGTAAATACTCTAGGTTTGGCATGGGTGTCACTAATCATCGGATTGGCTTACCATCAGGCCTCTCGTATTGGCTCTCGCTTAACTTCGGACAAGAATTTTGCATACAAACTCGGCGGCTCCTTAATCCCAATTTTTTTGGGTTATGACATAGCCCATTATTTCTCGCTACTTCTACTTGAAGGCCAAGCCTTCAAAATTCTACTTTCTGACCCTTATGGTCAAGGATGGGACATATTTAATACGGCCAGTCATGCAATTAATTGGACGGTGATATCAACTACGACAATCGGTTGGATACAAATAGGTTCAATTGTTGGAGGGCATCTTTTAGGCGTCTTGTTCGCTCACGACAGGTCAGTAGAACTGTGGTCAGCTAGAACGGCTCTACGAAGTCAGTATCCCATGCTTGTTGTAATGGTCATATACACCATCATTGGTCTAGTGTTAATGACAGGCTAGGTTTCATAAATTGAAAGAAAGGAGCGAATGCCGTGGAAGAACGTGAAGAAATGGATTGGGCAAAATACGGTTCTGCTGTAAGGCAACTCGCTCAAACTATTGCAGACGACGGATATAGGCCCGACATGATTCTGGCCATAGTACGAGGTGGGATGTTTGTCGCTGGATCGCTTGGCTATGCCATGGCAGTGAAAAATCTTTACGTAATTAACGTAGAGTATTACACCGGCATAGACGAAAGACTTGACCTTCCGGTAGTACTCCCACCTTATGTTGACTGGGTCAATCTTGATGACGCAAAGGTTCTTATTGCAGATGACGTAGCAGACACTGGACACACACTGGAACTGGTTCGGGACACAGCACTAGAGCAAGTAGCTGAAGTTCGTTCAGCAGTCCTTTATCAGAAATCTCACTCAGTAGTTGACTGCGATTATGTTTGGAAATACACAGATCAATGGATCAACTTTCCTTGGTCAACCGAACCACCTGTCGTGGATCTCGGGACTGCGTCACACAAAGTATTAGACGCCTAGTCACTTAGATTCAGCATGCTCTAAATAGTTGTAGATCGTGAATCGGCTCACTCCAAGAGCTTCAGCAACATCTTCAACTGATTTACGTAGTGTGAAAGCCCCCCAATCATTTAAGAGAGAAACAGCTTGTTGCTTTTCCAATCGAGTCATATTTTCTCGCGAAGTTCCGATTTCTTGTTCTGCCATTAAAAGCAGGTGACTCAAGGCTTTGTGTAAATCCGGGCGTCGTAATCCGCCAACTAGCTCGTCTTCCCAAAATAAAGGAAAATCCACCTCAGTAACTTCACTTGGTAAAAGTAAACGTGCTCCTAAAGCCTCAGCAACAGGAGCAAGAGCTTTCAAAAGAGGATGACTGTATAAATCCACGTTTTAACCGTATCGCATATAAGAAAGTTGACAAAATGTTGAAAAATCGGCAACATTAATACTTATGCCAGTTACTGTCGCGCGCTCACTTGACGATGCCCTTTCGGCTTTAGAAGAACATCCGAATGCTCTAATTCTTGCTGGCGGAACTGATGTGATGGTTGAAGTAAATAAAGGAACCAGACCAGTCGAACAGGTCATCTCAATAGGACGTGTACCTGAACTACAAGATTGGGAACATGAAGGGGACTGGCTTCATTTAGGCGCAGCAGTTACTTACACAGAACTGATGGGAGAAGAACTTTCATCTCTCGTACCTGCGTTAGCGCAAGCAGCAAGAACAGTGGGATCACCACAAATTCGTAACGCAGGAACAATAGGTGGAAATTTAGGGACATCGTCGCCTGCTGGAGACACACTTCCAGCTCTTTTTGCACTAAATGCAATTCTTACAATTCGATCAAAAACTACAGTCAAGGAAGTCCCCATAGACGAGTTTATTACTGGAGTGAAAAGTAATTCCCTGAATCCAGGGGAACTAATTGAGAAAATTCGTGTTCCAGTACTAGAAGGACCACAAGAATTCTGCAAAATAGGACCGCGTAATGCAATGGTCATTTCTGTTGCTTCGTTTACTCTCTTAACAGATCATCAAGAAAAGCAAGTCAAGAGTTGTTTGGGCACGGTAGGACCAGTTCCTATTCGTCCCACAGAGGCTGAAGATTTCATTTCTGGCGAAGTGAATTGGGAACAAAACACAGTAAGGCCTGAAGTTTTAGATAATTTTGCAGCATTATGTTCTAGCGCAGCAAGACCCATAGATGACCATCGTGGTTCAGCAGCGTACCGACGCCATGCGATAAGAGTTTTATCCAGACGAGCAGCATCCAGAGTTTTTAGTGAGGAGATTTCATGAGTAACGACTTTTATACTCTCAAAGTCAATGGAGAAAATCACCAAGTTTTAGATGCTTGGACAGGCGAAAGCCTTCTTTGGGTTTTACGCGAACGTTTAGGATTCCCTGGAGCAAAAAATGCGTGCGAAGAAGGCGAATGCGGTTCCTGTTCAGTTCGAATAGATGAAGAAATTGTGTGCAGCTGCTTAGTGCTAGCCGGCTCAGCAATTGATCAAGAAATCACAACTATTGAAGGACTTGCCCCAGAAGGAGAACTCGGCGATGTCCAACAAGCATTTATAGAAGCAGGTGCTGTTCAATGCGGATTTTGCACTCCAGGCCTTTTAGTGACTATTGATCATCTCTTAGAAGAAAATCAAAACCCAGATGACCTAACTGTGCGAGAAGCCATAAGCGGAAATCTCTGTCGATGCACTGGGTATGGACGGATTCTAGAAGCCGTACAAATCGCTGCTGCCTCTCGACGTGGGGAAAATCATGAGTGACTTAAAAACAGAAACGCCTGTATCGGGGCCGCGCATAGGCGAGTCTGCGCCGCGACCAGATGGAGTACCTAAAGTAAATGGCTCGTTCGCGTTCTCTAGCGATCTTTGGCATAAAAATATGCTTTGGGGAGGGACTTTGCGTTCACCCTTCCCCTCTGCTCGTATAACTCGGCTAGATATTACCGAGGCATTACTCATTGATGGCGTGCAGGCTGTTTTAACTCATGAAGACGTACCAGGGCAGAACCTATATGGCTTAGAGCATGCGGATCAACCAGTCATGGCTGAAGAAATTATTCGTTACGAAGGAGAACCAGTAGCGATTGTTGCAGCTGATCATCCGGAAATTGTTCGTCGAGCACTTAATGCAATACAAGTTGAATATGAAGAAATGGCGCCACTGACAGACCCAGAACTGGCAGAAGAAACAGATTTCATTCATCCAGACGGGAACTTGATCCGCAGAATAAATTTGCGCCATGGGGATCAAGAAGTTCAGGGAGAAATTCAGGTAGAAGGTATTTATGAAGTTGGGATGCAAGATCAAGCATTTCTTGGCCCTGAGTCTGGACTTGCGGTCCCGGGCGAAGATGGGGGAGTCGATCTGTATATATCAACTCAATGGCTGCATGCAGATCGATCACAGGTGGCCTCATGCCTAGGGCTCGAAGAAGAAAGAGTACGCATTACTTTGGCTGGTGTAGGCGGGGCTTTTGGAGCTAGAGAAGATTTGAGCCTCCATGTTCATTTATGCATGTTGGCAATGCGAACAAATAGAGCAGTAAAGATGATTTATTCGCGTGAAGAGTCGTTCCATGGTCATGTTCATCGACACCCAGCAAAGATGTGGTATCGCCACCATGCAGATTCAAAAGGAAACTTACTCAGAGTTGAAGCAAAAGTTCTGCTTGATGGAGGAGCTTATGCATCTTCAAGTGGAGCAGTTATAGCTAACGCAACTTGTTTTGCCGCGGGGCCATATCGGATCCCAAGCGCAGATATTGAAGGAGTTGTTGTCCGAACAAATAATCCACCTTGCGGAGCGATGAGAGGCTTTGGGGCAGTACAAACTTGTGTAGGTCATGAAGCACAGATGGACAAGTTAGCTCGTGCACTCAATATGGATCCAGTAGAAATCAGAATAAAAAATGCTTTAAAGCCTGGAGACAAACTCCTTACCGGACAAACAATTACAGGAACAGCCCCTGTAGCTGAAGTGATTCAAACTTGTGCAGAACACACTTCCACTTGTCAGGAATCCACGGATCCAATGTCTCTTCCAGGCGGAGCCGGTCGAACAGCAGACCCAGAACATATCTCCCGAGGAGAAGCCATCGCAGTAGGTTTCAAGAACCTTATGTTTTCCGAAGGATTCGACGATTTCAGTTCAGCCTTATGCCAGTTAGAAAATGGAGTAGCTACTATCACATGCGCTTGTGCCGAAGTAGGGCAAGGATTTGTCACACTAGCTCAGCAAATTACTCGCGAAATCTTAGGAGTAGAAGAGGTCATCTTGGCTCCAGCGGCAACTCAAACAGTCGGCTCAGCAGGTTCAACCTCAGCGAGCCGTCAGACATGGATGTCAGGTGGAGCAGTTCAAAAAGCATGCGAAGAAGTTCGAGTAAAACTACTAGAAAAACTAGCGGTAGAGCACCAAGTAGACATAGACAATCTCGTTTTAGTAGATGGTCAAGTCACCTCACTAAATGAAGACTTCACAATAAGTTTAGAGGAGGCTACATCTGAACCATTAGAAGCCAGAGTTGAGTATCGGCATGCACCAACGTTTCCTTTAGATGAAAACGGACAAGGAGATGCCCACGTATCTTTCGCTTTCTCTGCTCATAAAGCAGTGGTAGACGTAGATCCTGAACTCGGCCTAGTAAAAGTAGTTGAACTTATTACATCACAAGATGTAGGTAGGTTGCTTAATCCATTACAAGCAGTTGGGCAACTAGAAGGAGGAGCAGCTCAAGGTTTAGGGCTAGCAGTCATGGAAGAAGTTCTGGTAACAGAAGGCAATATTCGAAACGCATCTTTCACTGACTATCTCATCCCTACAGCATTGGATATGCCACCAGTTGAAATTGCAGCAATTATTGAACAACCTGAACCTGGCGCTCCCTTCGGAGCAAAAGGTATAGGCGAACCTCCTTCAATTTCTTCAACTGCGGCTGTCGTTGCGGCTATAAGAGAAGCGACTAACTTAGAACTCCCAAGAGTCCCTGTCCGATTCACTGACATCGTCTCAGTAGAGGAGGATTAACAATGGACCTTCAATCTTTAAGAATTAATGGAGACCGTTTAATCCAACGCATTGAAGACCTTGCCGCTATCGGACCATATGAAAGCACCGGATCTTGCCGGCTAGCTCTTACAGACGAAGATCGCGAAGGTCGTGATTTAGTTGTTACTTGGATGAAAGACCTTGGTTTAGAAATAAGCATCGATGGCATAGGTAATGTCATAGCCACTCGTCCTGGAAATATCGATGGTCCACCAACTCTTACTGGAAGCCACATAGATACCGTCGCCACCGGAGGACGCTATGACGGAAATTTAGGAGTTCTCGCCGGAATTGAGTTAATAGAGACACTTATAGAAAATGAGATAGATACACAACATCCTGTCGGAGTGGGATTTTTCACAGATGAAGAAGGAGCTCGATTCCCTCCAGACATGCTTGGGAGCCTTGTTTACGTTGGGGGCTTATCTCTTGAAGAAGCTCTTGAAATAGAAGCTATTGACGGAGCGATCCTCGGAGAAGAATTAACTCGAATCGGATACCGAGGTCCAGCCCCTTGCCCCGCTATACCGCCTCGCGCTTTCATTGAATTACATATAGAACAAGGTCCCTTGTTAGAAGACGAAGGCAAAACAATAGGAGTAGTTACAGGGGTACAAGGAATCTCATGGACCGAATATGTAGTAAAAGGCCAATCTAATCACGCTGGAACCACCCCAATGCATTTACGACATGACGCAGGTTATGTTGCAGCGCGAATAGCTACAGAAGCACGGGAAGTCGCAACTCGTATGGGGGGACGTCAAGTCGCAACGGTAGGAAGGATGAATCTACACCCAGACCTTGTCAACGTTGTTGCACGAGAAGCACGCTTAACTGTGGATCTTCGCAATACAGATGAGACCTTATTAGTTGAAGCAGAGAATCAAATAAAAGAATGTGTTAATTCTTTAGAAGAGTCGGAAGGCGTAACTATTGAATCCCGTTCTCTCGCCCGTTTCGAACCAGTTGTCTTTGATCAACAAGTAATAGAAATAGTTTCTGAAACCGCTTCTGATCTTGGCCTTAGCGCAACACATATGCCATCAGGAGCGGGCCATGATGCGCAGATGCTCGCGCGAGTGTGCCCAACAGGAATGATTTTTGTACCGAGCAAAGATGGAATTAGTCACAACCCTAATGAACATACCGATAGAGAAGATTTGGTCGCAGGAGCAAATGTTCTACTCCAATCAGTGCTAGCTCTTGATGCAGCAGAATTACAAGGGACACAGCAATGAGTCGTATTATCACCGTTGGGGCGGCACAAACTGGACCAATTCAAAACACAGATTCTCGTACCGATGTGGTGGAGAGACTTATTGAACTCCTCCGCCAAGGAAACGCAGCAGGCTGCGATTTAGTGGTTTTTCCAGAACTAGCCCTCACTACCTTCTTTCCTCGATGGTATGTAGAGAACAAAGAAGAATTCGATCACTACTTTGAGACGGAAATGCCAGGTCCAGAAACCCAGCCACTTTTTGAAGAGGCTTCAAGATTAGGAGTTGGATTCCACCTCGGCTATGCGGAACTTACTTCAGAAGGTAAACACTTCAACACTTCAATTCTTGTAGACAAAGAAGGCCAAATAGTGGCGAAATATCGCAAAGTGCATCTCCCGGGACATGAAGAACATGAACCATGGAGAGATTTTCAGCACCTAGAACGCTATTACTTTGATCCAGGTTCAGGATTTGAAGTTCATAGTGCCTTCGGAGGCATTTTAGGTATGGCAATTTGCAACGATCGGCGATGGCCAGAAACTTACCGCGTTTTAGGATTACAGGGCTGCGAAATGGCATTAATCGGTTACAACACACCAATTCATTACGCTCCTGATCCCGATCAAGACCGTCTCCAAGGTTTCCACAATCACCTTGTTCTCCAGTCGGGGGCTTATCAGAACGGAATGTGGGTAGTGGGAGTAGCAAAAGCGGGCAAAGAAGAAGGATGCGACCTTCTCGGCGAAAGCGCAATAATTGCCCCTTCTGGAGAAATAAAAGCTCTTTGTTCAACAGTTGAAGATGAACTAGTAGTTGCAGAGTGCAATCTAGATTTATGTAGTGACTATAAAGAAACCCTCTTTAATTTTTCTCGTTACCGCCGTCCAGAAACCTATACACGAATCACTAGTCAGACTGGGGTTGAAATCCCAGACAAGATTAAGGAAAGTTAGTTAAAGATGACTTCATTTAACCTAAATGGGCAATTAGTTACCGTTGCAGATAACCACCCACATCTATTGTCCGCATTAAGAGATGAATTAAATGTTCTTTCTCCGAAAGATGGATGCGCTCCTTCAGGCCAATGCGGGTGTTGCACAGTTCTTATCGATGGAAAAGCAAGAGTTGCATGTCAAATGTCAATGGAACGCATTGAGAGTACGTCAATTATCACTCTTGAAGGAATCGATGAGAAAGAGCGAGAGCAGTATTCATCAGCTTTTGCAGCACACGGCGCTCTTCAGTGTGGATTTTGTATCCCAGGAATCGTAGTCCGCGCTAAAGCGCTTGTAGATAAAAAAGGCGGAGAAGTTAGCCGTAATGATTTAGAACGACATCTTGGGGCTCATTTGTGTCGCTGTACCGGATACACCAAAATTTTAGAAGCAATTGAATCCGTCGCAGCCAACGAGACTCCAACGGAAGTACCAGTTGGCGGTATTGGAAGTTGTAATCGCAAATATGAGGCGGAAGAACTTGCCCTAGGTGACCGACCCTATATTGACGACCTTAGACCTGAAGGTTTGTTACATGGCGCAGTCCATCTAGCTAGTTATGCAAGAGCAGACGTATTAAAAATTGATACGACAAAAGCAGAGGCAATAAAAGGCGTCCACCAAGTCTTTACAGCGGCAGATGTTCCCGGAGCACTACGAGTAGGCATTATTCATACTGACTGGCCGATTTTTATCCCAGAAGGCGGCCGAACATCATACTTAGGTGACGTACTAGCGTTTGTGGTAGCAGAAGACAGAGAGATAGCACGACATGCAGCATCTCTAGTAGAAGTTGAATATAAGCCATTGGCAGTCTTCAATGACCCAGTAATCGCTGTAAATGCCGAAGAAGACGCAGTATGGGAACTTGACGGAAATGTACTATCAGTTTCAACTTACGACAGGGGCGATATTGAACAGGCATTGGCCGCATCAGAGCATGTTGTAGAGGAAGTATTTCAAACTCAGCGCATTGAACATGCATTTCTAGAACCAGAATCAACTCTGGCAACACCTAACGGTGATACCGGACTTTACGTCTGGTCAGGAGGTCAAGGTATCTGGGATGACCGCAACCAAATCGCTTCAGTACTTGATATAGACGCAAGCGAAATCACGGTTGAACTTGTATCTAATGGGGGAGCATTCGGCGGAAAAGAAGACATGTCTAATCAAGCGCAAACCGCACTTGCCGCATGGATTCTAAAAAAACCAGTTAGATGCACACTTTCACGAGAAGAATCATTCCTTATTCATGCGAAACGCCACCCAATCCGAATGTCATATAAAGCAGGATGCGATGCTGAAGGAAAGTTGCAAGGGCTTTGGGTGCGAATGATTGGAGACTCAGGGCCTTATGCATCGGTCGGAATGAAAGTATTAGAAAGAGCAGCAGGCCACGCAAGCGGCCCTTATGTCGTACCCAACATCAACGTTGAAGCGACCGCTGTTCGAACAAATAATCCAGTTTGTGGTGCTTTCCGTGGCTTTGGAGCTAATCAAGCACAATTTGCTATGGAAGGAGTCATGGACCGCCTAGCTGAAAAAGTAGGGATCTCCGGGTGGGAGATGAGAAATCGAAATGTAGTTACACCTGGCTCAGTTTGGGGTCCAGGTCAGATCATGGATGATGGATGCCTTGGAGCTCGCGCTTGCCTTCAAGAAGTCAAGGAATCTTATGAAGAAGCAGTGAATGCAGGTAAGCCGGTCGGTATCGGTTTAGGTTTGAAGAACTCTGGATTAGGAAATGGGTTTAAAGAAATAGCACAAGCAGTTATACATTTCCGCGATGACGGGCAAGTTGAAGTTAGACACTGCTGGACAGAGATGGGCCAAGGAATCCACACGGTAGCTCAACAAGTAGCAGTTGAAGAGCTCAAAATAGATCCTTCACGTATAGAAGTAATCGTAGACACAACACGAGAAATGGGCGCCGGACAGACTACAGGAAGTCGAGGAACCTTGATGGGGGCTGGAGCGGTAGCCGATGCATGCCGCATCGCTCTTGAAGATGGTTGCAAAACCGGCATTGATTATCTCGGCGAATATCGTGTTGATTGGACAAATTCCCTCAATGATGGAGTTGAAAATCCGATTATTCATTCAACTTTTGGATATGCGGCACAAGTTGTTGTTCTAGATCCAGATTCAGGAGAGGTTGATGAAGTAATTGCAGCTCATGACGTAGGAAGAGCTGTTAACCCCATCCTGTGTGAAGGACAAGTTGAAGGTGCGGTGCACATGGGTCTTGGTTATGCGCTGACAGAAGGATTCCCAGTAGATGAAAATTCATACCCAGTAAATAACACTCTCCGGAAACTAGGAATCATCAGACCAAGTGGAATGCCAAAAGTAGATGTTCGGCTCGTTGAATCTCCACAACCAAACGCCCCCTATGGGATTAAAGGTGTTGGAGAAATTGGCTTGGTACCAACTGCTGGAGCAGTTGCTGCTGCAATGAAGAGTCATGACGGAGATTGGCGCAACACCCTTCCATTAGCAGACGAGAATCAGCAAGAACAGTGGGCAAATTGGGATGGAAGCTAGATGAACACCACACCTGGGTTAGTTTGTTCTCATCATCACCTTTATTCCTCTTTAGCGCGTGGAATGCCCCCACCACCTCACACGCCAATAGATTTCGCGGACATCCTAGAAATGATTTGGTGGAGACTTGATCAAGCTCTGGACTTAGACATACTTTATTGGTCTGCCAAACTTGGAGCTTTAGAAGCAATAAGACAAGGGACCACTGCAATTATTGACCATCATGAATCACCAACCGTTATTGATGGCTCACTCTCAGTTATCGCTGAAGCCTGTGCTGAGGTTGGAGTCCGAGTGAACTGCTCTTATGGAGTTACAGATCGGCACGGACCTGAAGGAGCTAAACGCGGATTATTAGAAAACGAACGCTTCTTGAAAGATGGTGGAAAAGGAATGGTAGGAGTTCACGCTGCATTTACTTGTAGCGATGAAACCCTTGAATCTGCCGCTCAGCTCGCTTCAGATTTCCAAGTCGGTGTACATATTCATGTGGCTGAAGGAAAAGTTGATGCAGAAGCTCCTGCCCGTATCCGACATTTAACTGATGAGAATTGGCTAATCATTCATGGTGTTCATTTAGAAGAAGACCATGGCTTACAAGGAACTATTGTGCATAATCCTCGGTCCAATATGAATAACAGCGTCGGCTATGCGCGCCCAAGTAGATTCCAGAACAGAATTGCACTAGGCACCGATGGAATCGGAGCAGACATGCTGGAAGAATTTAGAGTTGCTTATGCTCGGCATCGAGAAGATGAAGTAACAGCTACACCTGATATTTCATGGGATTGGCTAGCTGCAGGATGGGACCTTTTCCCAGAAGCAATTGACGACAAAGTCACTTGGGATTACGACCAGTTAGATGCTTGGCATTTGGCCTACACATCTGGGGTCAGGCCGTTGGAGGTAGAAATAGGTGATGAAGTAGTCTGGAAAGACGGACTCTCCACTCGAGTAGATGAAGACGAAGTAAGAGCAAAATCTGCAGAAGCGGCTAAGAAACTTCACGAACGACTATAGGAAATCTTAAACCAAAAGAAAGAGTAATTTATGACGCGGTTAGCTATCTATTTACAGGACGCCCATCCGATTATGGAGGCGATTGAGTATGTGCAATATGCAGAATCAAAAGGATTTGAAGCAGTATGGCAAGCAGATTCAAGATTAGTTCGTGACGCCGTAGTGCCTATGGCCGCATTTGGAGCCTGCACAGAAACTATAAAAATTGGATCTGGCGTAGTTGACTGTTGGACCCGCAATCCCGCTCGTTTAGCGTCAACTTTTTCAACATTAGATGACTTATCTCCTGGACGCATGATCCTTGGTATTGGTGCTTGGTGGGATCCGCTGGCCAGCAAAGTCGGGATAGAGAGAAATAAGCCACTAGGAGTGATGCGCGAAATCGTGACCGCAGTTCGGTCTCTTTTAGCTGATGAAACAGTCACTTTCCAAGGAGACTTTGTGAACTTAGACGGTGTTGAACTTGACTATGTCTATCAGGAGCGCCGACCAAAGGATGTCCCCATTTATATCGGAGCAACAGGGCCTAAGATGCTTGAACTTTCTGGAGAAATCGCTGACGGAGTTGTATTGAACTATTTAGTTTCCCCTGAATACAACAAAAAAGCTATGCAGTCATTAGAAGACGGGGCAGCGCGGGCTGGACGAAGCCTTGATGACGTTGATCGACCTCAATTGGTTGTGTGCTCAGTAGCAGATACACGTGAAGAAGCACTAGATGGTGCTCGACTAATGGTCACACAGTATTTAGGACAGCAACCCCACATTATGAAGGCCTCTGGTGTGCCTGAGTCTCTACTTGAAAAAATCGGAGAAGTCTTAACGTGGCCAGCTACTCATGAACAAGTAGAAGCCGCTTCTAAACTCGTTCCTGACGATATTGTTCAAATGATCTGCGCGGCAGGAACGCCAGATGAAGTCAGAGAGAAAGTTGCACAGTACATGGCCGACGGTTGCACTTGTCCCATTCTCTATCCACTAGGCCCGGACGTGAAGATGATGATAGATACTTTTGCTGGCTGGACACCCTGATCGCCATGACTCGACTTGTTCTCCGTGGCGCTAGATCCCCTGGCGACATAGCTATAGAAGATGGGAAGATCGTTGCTTTAGGGACAGTTGAAGCACTGAGTGGGGATACCGTCCTAAATTGCGAAGGCGACATTTTAACTTCGGGACTAGTTAACACGCATCATCACCTTTACCAATGGATGACACGAGGTGAAGCCACAGGATGCAATCTGTTTGATTGGCTCGTTCACCTCTATCCAGTTTGGAACGAATTAACGGTAGAAGATGTTCATATTGCCGCTTTAGTTGGCTTAGGCGAACTAGCGGCGACAGGATGTACTACAGCATCAGACCATCATTACCTAGTGCCAGGGGGTGATGACAGAGTTTTTGACGCAATTGTTGAAGCAGCAAAACAAGTAGGAATTCGACTATTTTTATCTCGTGGATCCATGGATTTAGGAGAAAGTAAAGGCGGATTACCTCCTGACCGTGTAGTAGAAGATAAAGACTCAATACTTTCCTCAACAAAGGCAGTAGCAGAGCGCCACCATGACGGCGACATGGTTCATGTCGTAGTAGCCCCGTGTAGCCCTTTCTCGGTCACGACAGAACTAATGGTTGAATCTGCTGAGTTAGCTCGGCAACTTGGCCTGCGTCTACATACGCATTTATGTGAAACAGTAGAAGAACAACAACATTGTTTAGAACGGTTTGGCCGCCGTCCAGTAGAGATGCTTGATGAATGGGGTTGGGTAGGCAACGACGTTTGGTTAGCTCATGGAATTCACATAGCGGACACAGAGATGGAGGTTTTAGGCTCAGTCGGAACCGGTGTTGCGCACTGCCCATCTTCAAATGCTCGAATTGCTGCAGGAATGTGCAGAGTCACCGATTTGATAAAAGCCGGAGTTCCAGTAGGGCTTGGTGTGGACGGAGTTGCTTCAAATGAGGTGGGAGGTTTATTCCCTGAAATGCGTCAAGCACTTTACACTGCTCGATTAAGGGAAATGCAACCCGATGCCCTTATGCCAGAAGAGGTTCTTGCAATTGCTACAAAAGGTGGATCTCAATGCTTGGGTCTTGATAATTCGGGGACTTTGGAAGTAGGCCAAAATGCTGACATTGTCGTATGGCCTGGCGATGATTTGGCTGACATTCGAAACCCTATAGACGGACTTATTTTGGGGCCTGACCGTCGCGCTAAGCACGTTTTAGTAGGCGGCAATTTCGTTGTTCAAGACAGCCAAGTGCTTGGCATTGATTTATCTAAGGCACACCAAGACCTAGCTACTCACTCACGTAGAATTTGGAAACATCACTAATCACCAACTTCTTCAAAAAAATAAGCCATTATGTAAAGGTGATTACTGCAGAATTTACAGTAGAACCATTTATTGAAGGATCGCCAGGACCACACGTCAAAGCAGCAGTACAGATTGCAGAGAACGCAGGATTGACCGTAGAAATAGGCCCATTTGGTAGTTCAGTGACTGGAGATGAAAGTGTTATTCTCCCTTTGATTAGTTCAATGCTTAGCGCCGCTGTAGAAAATGGAGCCACACGAATTTCTCTACAGGTGAATCAGATCTAAAGCCTTCTAGAGTCAACAAACGTCGTTTCTATCAGCCTTAGCCATTGAGTAGCTCTACTGCCGACACTAAATCATTTAAACAATGTTTCCGCTGTGTGAATTCTCAGCCCAATAAGTGCATTAATGCTGAGAGTATGTCAAGATGGCCGTGTATCGACTTGGGTTGTCGGAGGTAAGTAGGGTCTCCACCCTTGTTGGACAGAGGGAGAAAATAATGAGACGTCGACTGCTGGTGCTACTAGCCGTTGTCCTTACATTTGGAGCTGTTGCATCAGCTTGTGGTTCGGATGATGGTGGAAGTAGCGAGGTAAAGGCTGCATTTGTTTATATAGGTACACCTGGTGATGCTGGATGGACCTATGCACATGACCAGGGCCGTATTGCGGCTGAAGAAGCAACAGGTGCTACTACAGCAGTTGTTGAGAATGTTCCGGAAGGAACAGAAGATTTCGCTAACTATGCTCGCGAATTCATTGACGATGGGTACTCAGTAATAATTGGTACTTCATTTGGATATATGGAATCAATGGCAGCATTAGCTGATGAGTACCCAGATGTCATATTTGATCATGTCTCTGGTTACATGAGTAATGACACCAACTTTGGTAATACTTTTGGGCGGATGTATGAGCCTCGTTATCTATCAGGAATGGTTGCTGGTGCTATGACCGAAAGCAATCATCTTGGTTACGTTGCAGCGTTCCCAATTCCTGAAGTTATTCGTGGAATCAATGCCTTCACTCTTGGTGTGCGTTCAATGAACCCTGACGCCGAGGTTGAAGTGATTTGGACAAGCACTTGGTTTGACCCAGCAGTAGAAGGTGACTCTGCACAAGCACTTATTGAAAAGGGTGCAGATGTTATAGCCATGCATCAAGACAGTACTGCAGCAGGTGAAAGAGCCGAAGCAGCAGGTATCCGATGGGTTGCCTACAACTCTGACATGAGCGCTTTTGCTCCAAATGCTCACCTGACTGCTCCAGTTTGGGATTGGTCAGGCCGTTATGCTCAGATCATCGAGCAAGCCGCTGATGGAAGCTATTCAGGTGGCTCATGGTGGGGATCAATGGCTGATGGAGTTGTAGCTTTGGCTCCGATCGCCGATGATGTCCCTGGTGATGTCAAAGCATCTGTTGCTGACACACAGCAAGCCATCATCGATGGAGAATTCCATGTATTCGCTGGACCCATTAACGCTCAAGATGGCAGTGTTCTCGTTGCCGCTGGAGAGACAATGAGTGACGGTGACATGCTTGGCATGATGAGCTTCGTTGAAGGCGTAATTGGATCAACAGGCTGACGCCAGTATTTGATTTGATTGACGGCGTCAGTGGGTTAGCCCGCTGACGCCGTCAGCGCGTCTACACGGTAAATTAATTTGACTATGACTTCTGATTCCTCGCTCGCTATTGAGTTAATTGATATTTGGAAACGTTTCCCCGGTGTAATTGCTAATGCCGGGGCAACTTTGAGTGTCAAGAAAGGAACGATACACGCTGTACTTGGTGAAAATGGAGCGGGAAAATCAACCCTAATGAACATACTTTCTGGGGTTTATCGACCAGACGAAGGACAAGTACGTATCAACGGAAATCAACATTGGTTTCACTCTCCTTCAGATGCCTTAACTTCTGGCATCGGCATGGTGCATCAAGAATTTCGACTAGTACCTTCATTCACTGTTGCGGAAAACGTGGTTCTCGGTGCTTCAGAGAAAATTATTAGACGGAGCTTGATCGAGAAAGAAGTAGAACAAATTGCTCAACAATTTGGACTCGCTATAGATCCAACACGTCCTGTATGGCAACTCTCAATGGGAGAACGACAGCGTGTAGAAATTCTTAAAACATTATGGCGAAAAGCACAGATACTAATTCTGGATGAACCGACAGCAGTTTTGACTCCAGCAGAAGCAGACGAACTTGGGAATGTTCTACGAAGAATGGCGGAAGATGGCCGAACAGTTGTATTTATAAGCCATAAATTGCATGAAGTCACCGCATTCTGCGATGAAGCGACAGTACTCCGTGGCGGTAAAACAGTAGCTTCCTCTTTAAAAGTAGAAGAAGTAAACGAAAGCGATTTAGCCGGTCTCATGGTCGGTTCATCTCCCGTGATTAGCGAGCGGCCCCCTCATCAAGAACCAGGTGAGGCGATGCTGACTATAGAAGAACTTGGAACACTAGACGATAGATTCCTGCCCGCAGTAAAGAATCTTGATTTAACGGTAAAAAGTGGGGAAATAGTAGGTATTGCTGGAGTCTCTGGTAACGGGCAACGAGAGATGGCCCAAGCCATAGCCGGACTAAGACCAATCACATCAGGAAAAATAACTATCTCAGGTAAAGATCTTACAAACGCTCCGCCCTCAGAGCGCTTCACTGCAGGACTTGGTTATGTGCCAGAAGATCGGCTTGGAATAGGGCTGGCTCCAAGATTGACCGTAATCGAGAATGCGATTTTGCGGTGTTACAGAAACCTGAGAAAAAGTATTTTCCTTGTTTCTGAACAGGCTGTGAACTATTGCAAAGAAATAATTGACCGATTCGGAGTAAGAACCGGACCGATAGACGACCCAATAGCTGGTCTATCAGGTGGAAACCTCCAAAGACTTTTAGTTGGTAGAGAGTTAAGTGGAAACCCTAAAGTTGTCTTAGCGGCACAACCTACTCGGGGATTAGACGTACAAGGTGTAAAAGCAATTCAAGACCTACTTATAGCCGAACGCGCCGAAGGAGTAGCAGTACTTCTCATTTCCGAAGACCTTGACGAATTACTCACGCTTTCTGATCGACTCTTAGTCATGCATGAAGGAGAAATAGTAAAAGAATTTGATCCCACCACTGCCCATCGTCATGAAATTGGAGCAGCGATGGCAGGCAAAAGAGACGAATCATGAAACGTCTAGTACTGGTTCGTCGAGAACAACCACTTCGAGGAGGACAGCCTCTCTCATTCTTAATTGGCCTACTAGTTGCCTTACTGGCAGGAATTTTGTTACTAGTTGCCTCTGGTCACAATCCAATTGAAATCTATGAACGTCTATTCAACTCTTCAGTGGGCAGTTCTAACGCATGGGCTAAAACACTCAATCGAGCTGTCCCACTTGGATTAGCTGGTCTCGCCGTAGCAGTCGCTGGAAGCATGGGTCTATGGAACATTGGCGCCGAAGGCCAAATACTCGCAGGAGCGATGATGGCTGCCTGGATGGCACAAATTTTTGACACTTTATCTAGCCCGATACTCATCCCTATAATGCTTATCGCTTCCATCCTTGGAGGGGCACTACTTGCATCTGGGCCTGGCATCGCCCGTGCTCAGATCGGTGTAAACGAAATAATTACAACACTCATGCTAAACGAAGTGGCATTAAGGCTTCTACAGTGGCTCATACATGGACCATGGAAAGACCCAGAATCTCGAGGATTTCCACTAGCGCCACTCCTAGCGGACGAAGCAAGGCTACCCAAACTCTTTGGAAGAGCTCATTGGGGTGTAATCATTGCCTTCTTAGTCATAGCACTTTTTGGATTTGTAGTCAGTCGCACAGCTTGGGGATACGAATTAAAAGTAGCTGGCTCCTCAGGAGCAACTGCTCGATATGCCGGTATCTCACTAAATAAAAAAATCATCACAGTTATGGTGCTAAGCGGAGGAATAGCAGGCTTAGCAGGCGGTATTGAGTTATCAGGGACTTCAGACAGAATTGTTGAAGGAGTGTCAGGAGGGTATGGGTTCGCTGGAATCATTGTTGCAGCACTTGCATTAATGCGGCCTTCAGGAGTAGCCGCAGTAGCTCTTATTTTTGGCGCAGTTCAAGTCGGAGGTTTAAGCATCCAAACTCTAGGAGTCTCATCTTCTGTATCCACCATCCTTCAAGCACTAATTTTATTCGGAGCGATCGGAGCCGGAGTCTTTAATCGGTACAGCTTAAAAAGTGTCAAACGTGAGAAGAAAGGCGGTTCAACATGAATGAAGCATCCATGATCGGAATGCTTAGTACAACGGTTTCATTCGGGGCCCTTTTATACCTTGCGTGCATAGGAGAACTCATCTCTGAAAAAGCCGGAGTTTTGAATCTTGGCGTTGAGGGAATGATGGCACTAGGTGCAGTAACAGGATTTCTTGTCGCTCTGAATACCGAAAACCCCTGGCTGGCCTTACTCGTCGCAATGATCGTCACAGCTGCATTTGCGTTAATCCACGGAGTATTTTCCGTCGTGCTAGGAGCGGAACAGGTGGTCTCAGGTTTATCGCTCACTTTCTTAGGTCTAGGGCTCTCTGCATTCTTTGGTAAGAGCGCAGTTGGTAACCCACCAGGCGCAATACTTGCAAATGTGGACTGGGGGCCACTCTCGGACATACCGTGGGCTGGACCCATCTTGTTTCAGCAGTCTCCTATGGTTTATTTTGCTCTTCTTGTAGGGCTCCTAACTTCGTTTTTGTTAACTCGCACCAGTATTGGCTTAGCCCTTCGGGGAGCAGGAGAGTCTGCCTCTACTGTAGATACAGCAGGTCATTCTGTAGTGAAAATACGACTCGCAGCAGTCGCTACCGGCGGAGCTTTAGCAGGCGCGGCGGGTTCGTATTTGACGCTAAGTCTTACTACCTCATGGCAAGATGGCGCTACTGCAGGACGAGGTTGGATCGCTGTGGCTCTGGTCATCTTTGGAGCTTGGAAACCAGGCCGAGCGGCAATAGGAGCACTTTTATTTGGTGGCTTATTAGCCCTCAAGACACGTTTGCAAACATTCGGGGTTGATTTCTCACCAATCTTGCTTTCGATGATTCCCTACCTACTTACTATTGGGGTGCTCCTAGCTATCTCCATTAGAGCACGGCACCGCCCGTCAGCTTCACCTGCCGAGATAGGGCAGGTCTATCGTCGTGAGGAAAGATAGAAATTATCTCTCAGTGCCTGTGATAAGTACAGCCACATGAGAATCGGTATCTAATAGTCCATTTTCATGATTAGTGATCACGCCCGCTAACCCAGAAGTTCCAGTGATACAAGGCGAGATATCTGTGTGGGAGTGAACGAGTTGGTGTGCTTTTGTAATAGCTTCTTCAGAAGCTATTACAGGGCTACCTCCCATTTGAAGCATCGCCCAAACAATTGGTTTCCAGTCATAAACAACATCGTCCAGAATTCCTGTGGCAACCGAATTTGGATTTTCCCAAGCCCACATAGGGTCATCACTATCTAAACCTTCAAAAGGGTCTTCAAGAGAAGCGACAATGTTGAAAGCTCGGTTTAAAGGTGCGCAACCCGCAGATTGAACAGCATGGAAAGATGGAAGATTTTCCAGCACACCGAGGTCCAAAGCCGTGTTTAAAGCTTGTATTACGCTTGAAGCTAAAGCACCCCCGCCCACTTGAATAAAAAGATGTTCAGGGATATATCCATTCGATTTCCAATCTTGAGCTAATTCAAATCCTAAAGTTCGCCCACCATCAATGGTGAATATGTTTTCTGTACCTTGACATCCAAATGGAATGGCGCCTCGATCAACAGCTTCTCTGAATCTAAGAAAACATGGATCCCCTTGTTCTTCCTCTCGGCGTTCACAAATTCGTATCTCAGCCCCGAGATCAGAAAGATGACTTAGTATGACTGGATCCGCCCATTCCGGCACATGAACGAGCAGGGGACGGTTCACGGCCTTAGCAACTACTGCGGCTCCAAGAGCAGCATTACCACAAGATGCGATCGCTAATGGATTATCGCTAGGAACTCCATCGACCTCAAAGTGGAGAGCTAAACCGAACAAATGGCGTGCTTTATGGCTTCCTGAAACATTTCCGGTTTCATTTTTTATCCAAAGACTCCCTCTTCTTCCGATAGACGAATTCAAATCTGAATAAGAATCAAATGGGGTATGAGAGAAACTAGTCCCATCAACTTGCTTTATAGAGTCATCTAGGCGCGATACGAGATCAACAAATTCGCTATCAGTAAACCCATTTTTTACAGCATTTTGATATGACCAAAGAAAGGATCTGAATTTAATAAAAGGATTTAGTTCTAAAGAGCCATCCATTAAGTCCATTGAAGGCCATGACACTTCGGATGGAGAACCTAACCAACCATGCTCGAGCGATAGCAAAGTCATCTATTAGCGAGCACTCCTGTTTGATTATTGAATTCCTCAATTAATTCATCCCAAATAGGGGCCAGTTTCTGTAAATGCTTCCAAACTTGTTGATCACGCCGCATTTCAAAATCATCAAATTCAATTCCTTGCTGCTCTACCCATGTGTAGTAGCCAAGATTAAATATTCTGTTTCTGCCAATTTCATCAAGCACCTCAACGTGACTGCTATCTGCTCCCAGCAAGTGCTCTTCAACAGCCGTTGAAGCATCCGAGGAACTGAATCCATCTACGTAACGGTTAGCGGCCATAGCTTCTCGCTCACTTGCGTAAAGTTCAGCACCGTCAGTTGCGACTGTAACAATTGCATCTTCTGCGCTTAGACCGAGTGTTTTAGCAGTCTTTATCGCTGCTAAAACATTACAAATACCAGATAGTCCAAAATGGCCTAATTGGCTGATAATCGAAGGATCAACTCCTAGATCAGCCAAATAAGCTGCTCCTTCAGGAGTGTTGAAAACAACCCCTAGTTCGTCACAAGCCCGGTCGCTTACAGCTACAACCACATCGGTATTTGTCACATTATGAATCAGAGGAATGTGCTTATCACCAATACCTTGAATATTGTGTTCACCAAAACCGTTATAAAGCATCGTCGGACATTCAAGAGCTTCAACTGCCACAATTTGGGCTCCATAGTCTGATTTGAGACGCTCTCCAGCAGCTAGAGTGCCAGCAGATCCTGAAGCAGCGACGAATGCAGCCAACTTCAAACCAGGATGCTTTTCAGCCGCAGCGAGGTAAAGATGTTCAAGCGCTCGACTGGTAACTTCATGATGCCCAATGTGGTTAGAAAACTCAGAGAACTGGTTAAGGATGAAATTTCCCGGGTCTTTTTCCAGTTCATTGCAAGCATCGTAGATTTCTTTTACGTTGCTCTCAGAACCCGTAGTTTTTATAACATCTTCAGGGTTAGCGATCCACTCATCAAGCCATTCAAACCGCTCTCGACTCATGTTCTCAGGCAGAACCGCTACGCCACGGCAACCCATCAATCTTGAAATAGCTACTCCACCACGTGCATAGTTGCCAGTAGAAGGCCAGATTGCTCGATGAACAGTTGGGTCATATTGACCGGTAACCACGCGTGGAACCAAACACGAATAGGCGGCTAAGACTTTATGGGCAGCAATCATTGGAAAGCGGTTACCAAAAGCGACAATGATAGGAGATTCAACCCCGGTCATTTCACTTGTCAGAATCACATGATCGGGGATATCAACAAATCCACCTTCGAAATCGTTATACCAGTGCACTCGATAAAGGTTTAAAGGGTCGGCATCATTTCGATCTACATCACTAAGACTTGTTCGTATTGATTGTGGAATTTTATTCGGATCGGCTAGTTGTGAAAAAGTTGGTAAAGCGATTTTACGTTCTTTGAATCTTTCAACACTGCGTTTATAGCGTTCATCGTCAATAATCTCTGTGAAGAGACCAAAGCGAGACAAATCAAAAGATTCCGGGTCAAAGTTGGAGACCTCAAAAGATCCCACACCAACGTTTACACTTCCATTGTCCATAACTCGCAGGTTACCGCCTGCTTATTGACAAAATGTTTAAATCTCTAATTGAATAACCGGAATTTTCATATAAATGCTTATGAAAAGTAGTAGGGGTGACACAAAATAGTGTGAAAGTAATGCGAGACTAGAAAAATGCTTAGATGGATCTCACAAGTTGCAACCAGTCTGCTTCTTGCTGCGGTAATTGGTTTACTAATTTCTGGAACAGCAGGTGATTCAAGAAACCCAACAATTACACAGCTAGCTATTCCTTCTACGACTACTGAAGCCCCACCCTTGACAACGACAACTACTACTCAAGCGCCGACAACTACAACTAGCGCTGTAACTAGTACTACGACTTCAACTACTACTACTGCTGCTCCAGCTTCTACAACGACCACGACAACCCAGCCACCAATAGATGAAGAAGCAGTTTTGTTGGCCTCCTATCCATGGGGACCAAGTGAGGAAACTGTCATACTCCAAACTGTTCTAGGAATAGATTCAGATGGCTGGTATGGGCCGGGGACACGTAGCGCCCATTTAGCAGAACTAGCAGCCAGAGGGCTTAGCGTTGACAATGTTCCACCTGTTCCGACTACGACAACTACGACACCTCCACCTACAACAACAGTTGATTCAGGGCTTCCCGATTTGTCGTATCTGCCAAGTTCTACTCTGCAAGCAGCAGCCACCGCATTCGGAGCACCTTGTTTATCTGACGGTATTTTGACTGATTGCCCGGCAAGTGTTTTAGCAAATATTGATGCTATTTTGGCTCTACTAGGAGTCTAAGTAACTATAAATTGTCAATGAGCGACGAATCACTATCAAGAAACACTGAACTATCTTCTGAATACCCCATAGGAGACTTTTTCTCCTTAGAAAATATTTTTGAAGATGGTCAGAACGGCTGTCGTATTGTCATCAACAAGAATCACCTCAATCCGCATGGAGTTTTACACGGAGGAGTTACGTTCACTTTGGTTGACCAAGCGATGGGGATCGCTGCGATGAGAGCAATTGGACCTAATCAGATCTGCACAACTTTAGAAATCCAAGTTCGCTATCTGAGTCCGGTGTTTGAAGGAGAAGTTGAAGTTTATGCTTCAGTGATCAAATCCGGGAAAAGAATCATCCAACTCGAAGCAAAAGTTACCTCAGGTTCTGAACTGGTTGCTTTTGGAACAGGCTCATTCGCTATTTTAGAGAGACCCAAAAACCTATAAGGCAAAAGAAACACAATCATTCAAACTGTCAATCTCTTTTGCCTATAGGGAATGCGCCAGTTAAGTGTTGGTATCTACCAAACTGGAGAAATGACGCTGGGCAATAATTCAAGAAAAACCCTGGTAGTTAAACGACCCTCGGCTCCCTCCGTAGACAGTCAGCAACGATTTATAGCTCTTCTAATCGGGGTAGTTGCCGCTTCTTTAGGAGGCCTTTTTCTAGCAAAATCTGAAGGAAAACTTGATGAACTCCCCGGTCTTTTGATGCTGATACCAGGAGCGATTGCTTTAAGAGGAAACATATTTGGGGCAATGGGTAGTCGCCTTGGAACAGCAGTTCATGCAGGAACTTTCAGATTCAATCTTCGTCGAGATGGGGTAGTAGGTCAAAATTTAATAGCCACTGGTGTTCTGACTCTATTCTTAAGTGTCGTTCTCGCGGTTATAGGGAAAGGAACTTCAAGCCTCTTTGGTATAGCCGCAACGATGAGTCTCGCAGAATTCATTGTCATCTCTACCCTAGGGGGGCTTTTAGCATCGGTCGGAGTAGCGATCATTACCTTATTTCTAGTCGCAGGTTCAGTCCGCTACAGATGGGATTCAGACAATGTCACATCTCCCTTAGTGACAGCATTCGGAGATTTGATCACAGTACCAGCGCTCCTTCTAGTGGCCGGCCTTATAGATAGCACAACCTCAACCAATGTTTTAGCTGCTCTTTTAGCAGGGACTGCAATTTTGGGAGTCTTCTTTATTTGGAGTTCCGGCGATTACAACCTTCAACGCATAGCGCAACAATCCATTCCAGTTTTATTAATAGGAATTCTGATAGATCTTGCCGCGGGAGTCATTATTGAAAAACGGATCACAGATTTATTGACATCAAAATCAGTTCTCATAATGTTGCCAGCGTTTCTTGCTACTGCAGGTGCTTTAGGCGGTATTCTCTCCAGCCGTCTTTCAACACAATTTCATCTTGGATTGGATGATGCGACACCTATACCTAGTAGAACTAGTGTCAGCGACATCCGCTCTCTTGTAGTTGTAGCTATACCGATATTTATTTCCGCCGCCGGCGCAGCTCATATTCTCGGGGTTATAACAAACCAAAATGCGCCTGGCTTTTGGCAGTTGGTATTGATTGCATTATTTGGTGGCGCTTTGGCACTAATTTTAGTAGTAGGTGTCGCTTACTATTCCACAATGGCTGCTTTTCGGTTTGGGTTAGACCCAGATACTTATGGAATACCGATGGTCACATCCTCTCTAGATTTAGTAGGAGCGTTTACGCTGGTGATCGCCATGATGGCAGTGGGGGTCACATGAAAAATCTAAACCTTCTTTCCCGAATAAAAACTTTTCTTGACACCCAGCATGTCGCTGGGTTTAGCATTAATCGACAACCTCAAGTGAGGAGATATGGAAGATAAACCCCGAACTTTACGAGCCATGTTGGCTGAGGCAAAAGACACCTCAGAACTTATGGTTGACCTGGCATATGCCGCTCTATATTTTGATGATTCCGATATGGCTGAAGAAGTTGATGAACTTGAAGGCCAAATGAGCGACCTTGTTCATGACATGCGAGCTGTTTGTGTATTAGCAGCAAGAAGCTCTCGTGAAGCCGAAGGCATGTCTTCAGTGCTACAAGTTGTTTCATCAATAGAGCGTATGGCTAATGACGCAGTAGATATTTCTCGAATTGTCTCAAAACGAATGGGCATCCCTCATCAATTAGTGGCAGATCTCTCTGACGCAGAAGAAGTTTCACATAGGGTTCTAGTAAGCGAGGGCTCTCATATGGCTCACCGTCCACTTTCAGCCCTTGAACTCACGGTTCAAGCAGGTATGAGTGTTATGGCTGTCAGAAGAGGACGCCAATGGATAACTGATGTGAATGGTGAGACAGTCCTGGTCCCGGATGATGTTTTATTCTTACGGGGCTCCCCAGATGGAATTACTCGATTACGAGAATTAGCCGCCGCGCCGGTCTGGGAACCACCACGAGCGGAAGACCAACAAGCAGTCACGGACCTTGATAGAGCAGTTGACGTACTTGTGGAAATGAAAAACCTTTCAGAAACAGCAGTCGGGCTCGCATATAGCGCACTAGTTCTCGCGGATCGAGGGTTAGCAGCAGAAGTATGTCATTTAGAGGATCGCTTAGATGAGATGAAAGAAAATCTCGAGTTGTGGGTCTTACGTTCAGCAGGAGATGACCTTGATCCTGGAGAACTAAGAGGGCTTCTTCGTCTAGCAGAGGCAGCAGAAGATCTTGGAGATCAGGCACAAGCCATGGTCTGGCTGATAGAGAAAGAAGAAGAGCTTCACCCAATTCTTGGAATCGCTCTTGGAGAAACGGATGAAGTTGTCGTGCGCTATCCAATAGCTCCAGATTCAACAGCTGATGGGGCATCTCTTGCTGACTTACGGTGGAACATTGAACCAGGTTTCACCGTTCTAGCAATCAGACGCGGCGGAAGGTATGTTTACCGTCCGAGGGGAAGAAATACGCTTGTTGCCGGTGATGAAGTTATCGCAAGCGGACCAGATGAGGGCCGTGCCATGTTGGCTCGGATATGTGGCTGGTTGCTAAAAGATGACGAGGACGGCGAAGATCAATTAGAACCTGCTTGATTTAGACTGTTCTATTTTTTCTTCTTCGGTTCTTCACCAGTAAATAGTTCAGCAATAGCGCCAAGAGACCCCATAGTTGAACTCATTTCGGCGGGAAGAAAGATCTTCGTGGCTTGACCATCAGCTACAGTTCCTAACGCTTCCAGGTACTTAATAGCAAGCAAATCTGGTGTTGGGTCCCCATCGTGGATGGCTTGATACACGCTCCGGATAGCTTCAGCTTCACCTTGAGCAACAGTATCTTGACGGTAACGTTCAGCATCAGCAACTGCTTGGATGGCTTCGGCTTCACCTTGAGCTCTAAGAATAGATTCTTGCTTGATACCTTCTGCTTCTAGAATCTTTGATTGTTTTTCACCTTCAGCTCTAGTTATTTCAGCCTGTTTAATACCATCAGCTTCAGTAACGACAGCTCGGCGTGTTCTCTCGGCTTTCATTTGCTCGTGCATGGCGTCCATAACATCTACTGGAGGGTCAATGCGCTGAATTTCAACGCGAACTACTCTTACCCCCCATTTGTCTGTGGCGTCATCGAGCACTTCTCGTAAAGAAACGTTGACTGTGTCACGTGAAGTCAAAGCGGAGTCAAGAGTCATGTCACCAATGACGTTACGCAAATTTGTCTGCGCCAACTTTGTTATAGCCATAACGAAATTAGCAACGTTATAAATCAATCTTTGTGGATCTGTAGGCTCATAGTAAATAACCGCATCTACAGTAACGGTTACGTTGTCTTTGGTGATGACTTCTTGTGGGGGAACGTCAACAACTCGTTCCCGCATATCTACTTTGGTGACAGATTGGATGATTGGAATAACGAATTTCAATCCGGGATCATAAGTTGACTTGTAGCGCCCTAACTGTTCTACTACGCCCTTCTGATAGGGGCGAATGATTTTGATACCGACAGCCATCCATATAAATAAGAAAGCTGCAATTACGATTAAAACGATTATTCCTGGTTCCATAATAAGTTTCTCCTTAGTTCGTATTTCTATTCTTCAATTGGTGTAACTACTGCTCGAGTTCCTTGTATCTCAACTACTTCAATCTTTGTTCCTTCTTGAAGGGTCTGTCCGTCGGGGGTTTCTGCCGCCCAACTCTCACGACCGATTCGGACTGTTCCAAGAACGTCAGCACCATCTTCAATCACGCTTGTTACAACACCTGTTTCGCCAATTAGACGTGAAGATCCGACTCCAATCGGGTTTTTTCCTTCGTTTAGTCTTCTAACTACCGGCCGGAGAACGGCAAATAAAGCTGCAGAAACACTAATGAAAGCGATCCATTGGAGCGCATCATTTAAACCGACAAAAGCAAAAATTGCGGCAACAACCGCTCCACCAGCGAAAGGCAACATAAAGACACCGCCAGCGATAATTACTTCGCCTAGTAAAAATACAGCAGCTGCTCCCAGCCAAATCCATCGCCAGAGTTCCGGTTCCATATTCATATCTTACTACTGGTTTGAAGATTCTTTCCATCAGGTCATCTGTTTTGGTGATCTGGGGCGCTACTGTTTCAAGCCATGCCCGAAAAATCATTACGTCTATTAACTGTTCATGCGCATCCAGATGATGAAGCATCCAAAGGAGCTTCTACGGTTGCTCGTTACCACACCGAAGGTGTTCGTTCCGTTTTAGTTTGCTGCACTGGGGGAGAAGCAGGTGACATTCTGAATCCAGAGCTCCAAAGCCCAGAGATCGAAGAAAATCTCCCTCAAGTTCGAGCACAGGAATTAACCGTTTCTGCAGAAATCATTGGATATGACCGGGTAGCGATGCTGGGATATCGCGATTCGGGAATGCCAGAAAGTGAACATAACGCTAATCCAGACGCATTTATGAACGCCCCATTCGATGAAGCAGTTGAAAAACTTGTGGCGCTTATCCGTGAAGAGAAACCCCATGTAATAATCACTTATCCCGATGAACGAAAGGGGTATAACCATCCAGACCACCTAATGGTTCACGACATCTCTCTTCCCGCTTTTGAAGCCGCAGGCAAAGCCGACAAATATCCAAATGCAGGTGAACCCTGGCAACCTCTAAAACTATATGAAACTGTATGGGCTCGTGCTCGAATGGAAGGCTTGCATAAGAAATTTTTAGAACTGGGTCTTGAATCTCCTTACGATGAATCATGGTTTAAAAGAAGGTCTCAAGATCATCGAATCACAACCCGAATTGACATTTCTGACTGGTGGGATATCCGCGGGAAAGCCTTACGGGCCCATGCAACACAAGTAGATCCAAACTCACCTTTCTGGTTCGGTCTTCCGGATGAACATGCTCGCACAGTGCATCCGTTTGATGATTATGTGTTAGTGCGGTCACTTGTTGGAGAAATCCAAGAAGGTATTTTCGAAGATGACTTATTTAAAGACATCAGAGCCTGAGTGAGGAGACAAATGTCCGTATTTCTTTCAGAAGAGTGGCTAGAGGAACTTAGAGAATCAACTTCAGATCTGCCCAAACAGAAAGGCGTAGATGGCAAAGTTAAGTTCGTAATTACGTCATCCCCATTAGGAAAAGTTCAATTCTGTTTAAATGTGTCTGAAGGTCAAGTAGCAAAGTTAGTTATCGGGGCTGACAAAGAGAGTGATGTTACAGCTACTTTCAAATATCCAGATGCTGAAAGTTGGTTCAAAGGAGAATTAGACACGGATCTTGCATACATGAATGGACAGTGCAAATTTGAAGATGACTACACCTGCTTTATGTACCGACTTAGACCACTTTTTTCAAGTGAAATTTGGAGTAACAACTTAAAAGTGCTTCTTGGGAATACTCAATTCGAGTAGTTCTCTAATTTCTCAATAGGGTTCTAATCCCACTGAATTTCTCTTGACTACTTCAGAGCTTGATACACACTCGTTGTCAGTTCACGACGGATCGGGTAATAACTTGAAGGCATAAATTGTGTCATAAAAATACAACTGATTTTCTCAACCGGATCAACCCAGAATCTAGTACTTGCAGCACCACCCCAAGCAAATTCTCCAATAGTTCCAAGCCCAGCATTTGCTGCAGGATCCATCAAGACAGAAAAACCTAACCCAAATCCCATTCCTGCCAATGCAGTCTCTGAAAAAGTTGACCTCCCTACTTCATTTAGCAACTTTCCTTCAGGAAGATGATTCATAGTCATTAGTTCAAGAGTCCGACGTCCGATTATCTGATTACCGCCAGCAGCCCCCTCATTCGAGAGCATGTCAACAAATCTCTGGTAGTCGTTCGTGGTGGACACAAGACCACCGCCGCCCGATAGAAAAAGCCGTTCCTTCTGATAGGGGCTGTTTTGAGCAGGATCAGTAACTTCAAGAGCTCCGCTTTCATTAAGAATGTATGTAGAAGTAAAACGTTGAATCTTGTCTTCAGGCACGAGAAATCCAGTATCTCCCATCCCTAAAGGGTCAAAGATATTTTCTTGTAGATAGTCATCAAAGGAACAATCCCCGATTACTTCAATAAGTCGTCCGCAAACATCTGTGGACATGGAGTAATTCCAAGCTGTGCCGGGATCAAACAGAAGAGGTAGGCCACCCATGATGTCTATGGCTTCTTCAAGAGAAGCATCTGCTCTTCCTTCTCCTCCAGTCAGAGGCCCTCCAAGTTTTTTGTCACGGTACATTTGGTCAAGATTGTTTTGGAAATGAAATCCATAAGTCAGACCAGAAGTATGAGTAAGAAGGTCACGGACCGTCATGATAGTTTTTGCTGGCCGAAGTTCCGGTTTAAAAAGCGAGCCGCCTAAAAGAACTTGAGGGTTTTTAAAAGAAGGTAGAAATTTTTCAACTGGATCTTCAAGAAGAAATTTCCCTTGTTCGTATAACTGCATTAACGCTATGGAAGTAATTGGTTTAGTCATTGAATAAATGCGGAAGATAGCGTCATCCATCAGGGAAATATTTGATTCAATATCAGCCATTCCAGTGGTATGGCGTAGTACCACGTTTCCGTCATGAGCTACTTGAACTTGAGCGCAAGGAATCTTGCCTTCTTCTACATAGCGATTACAAAGATCTACAACTTTGTTCAATCGGTCTAAATCAAATCCAGAACTCATGCAAACTCCTACCGTAAATACTTATTTGGGGAATAACCCTATCTTTCCTTCAGAAGTTATTTCGCCACGAATTGGGTGCGATTTCTTTTTGAACAGGGCATCCTCAAACAATGCCCCGAATGCAATACCTCACGCAAAGTCTCAGCAAAGACACTGATGCTAAACGGTGGGTGCTTCCTTTAACTCAAGATGAATGTTCAAGTACTGGAAATCTATTCGGCGGAACAGGCCTCGCAGCGGCGATCCGTGTATTAGAGTTTGAATCTCAACGTCCGCTTGTTTGGATCACGGGGCAATTTGTTTCACATGCAAAAGCAGGTGAAAAACTTGCATTGGAAGTTGACCTAACAGCGGTTGGACACAAATCCACTCAGGCTCGTGTAACAGGAAGAGTTGACGATCGCGAAATAATTTCTGCATTCGCGACCCTCGGTAAGCGCGATGTAAATAAATCAGGAATTTGGGCGGTACCTATTGAAGCTCCGCCGCCCTTGGACTGTCCATTGTTTCCAAGTCGAGATGGTGTGCGATCCGTATCGAACAATCTCGAACGTCGTTTAGTACGAGGCCGAATGAACTCAGATGACCCGCCAATAGAAGATGGACGCGTAGCGATGTGGGTGCGAGTACCAGAGAATCTTGAAGTAGACCCCACCTTTCTTGCTGTCCTAGGTGACTATGTTCCTTGGGGAGCAAGAGACGCAGTTGGGGGAGGAATGGGAGGCGGACGAAGCTTAGACAACACTCTTCGTGTGGTGAATCCAGTACTAACTGAGTGGATTCTTGTTGACGTACGTATTGGAAGTCTTACTCACGGATATGCACATGGGACTGTTCATCTATGGTCAGAGAATCGTGAATTGCTCGCTACAGCAAGCCAAACTTGCCAATACCGGTCGCTTGATTAATCCCTCAAGTACTTTTCATGCGAAGATATACGGAAACAAATTTCTCAATACATAGGACGTAAACAAATGTCTCCATATGGTTTAACAATTCCACTTCCAGGCCCATTACACAGTCAGCAAAATTTTTATCGAGAGTTAGTTGATCTTGGCTATACCGATGTTTGGTCTGCAGAATCAAATGGAGCTGAAGGAATGATTCCACTTGCTCTTGCTGCGGCTTGGGCGCCAGAACTTCGTTTGGGTACCGCAATTCTTCCCGCATATACCCGCAGTCCTGCATTAATGGCTCAAACTGCTGCAACGATGGCAGACGCAGCACCGGGAAGAGTAGCTTTTGGAATAGGTTCTTCATCGAATGTTATTGTTGAGAATTGGAACGGAATCCCGTTTGAAGAGCCATATAAAAGGGTTCGAGACACCGTTCGATTTCTTAAAGACGCGCTTTCAGGAGAAAAAGTCACACAGGAATACGATTCATTTAATATCAAAGGCTTTCGACTTGGAATAGTTCCGGAGCAGCCCCCAAAACTCTTGGTTGCGGCATTACGTGAAGGGATGCTTCGTCTAGCAGGGCGAGAAGCTGATGGGGCCATAGTCAACTGGTTATCGCCTGAAGACGTTAAAACAGTTGCTGGCATTGTTAATGAACAAGGTCCTGATAGAGAGGTAGTCGCACGTATCTTTGTTTGTCCTAGCGAAGATCGAGAAGCAGTGATTACTGGCGGTAGATATACGTTGGCTGCGTATCTAAATGTTCCTGTCTATAAGGCTTTTCATCAGTGGCTAGGGAGAGGTGATTTGTTGGGAGCGCACTGGGAGAGGTGGGATGCCGGTGATCGTCAAGGTGCTCTCGGGGAAATACCTGAGTCGGTTATTGATGATTTGATTGTTCATGGAAGTCCAGATCAATGCCGTGAACGAATATCTGAATATATGAAAAATGGGATAACTACTCCAGCTCTTGCAGTTATGCCGTTCGGCGGTATTGACCCATATGAAGCCATCAGGTCTTTGGCTCCAACAAAATAAAAAAAAACTTAAACCCATAACGCATAACGCGTTTCTCTGGTCTAAGGTGTGAGGAGAAACAAACTAAACCTCAAACTAAGGAGTGGACGTGACTGAAACACTGGACTCGATAAAAATAGACGAGTTGAAGGCTGCCATCGATCGGGGTTTAGGATCTACAAAAGAACGTCAACTTATTGCTGCATCAGAAGTAGCAGATCTGCTATTAGATATCCGTCTTTTATTAGCTGAAGATGAAGCGGAACTTGAATCTTCCCCATTGAATTAATTTTTATTTAAACGAAACTAGTTTCTTAACTATTTTCCCAAGAGTTAGTCCAATACCAGCACCAACGATTACATCGCTTGCATGGTGCATCTTCACGTGGATGCGTGAAACAGCGACTACAAATGCGGCTCCAAACCAGAGCGGCTTAGCCTTAGATCGTTCACTAAGAATTGTTGCAGCCATAAATGCGGCTGATGCGTGACCAGAAGGAAAACTACTTGTCAGTGGCTGACGAAGATTATGAGGTCTTTCTTCCTTGGTATCCGGTCGCTCTCGAGTGAAAACAGACTTTATTGCTCCATTTACTAAAGCCGATTCGACCCCAAGAGCTATAGCTAGACGGACAGCTTCCCGATAGCCTTTTCGTCGAGTCAAGCCTTGAGTCAGTCCCAAAATATGCCATATAAGGCTGAAGTTTCCTAATTCGCTAGCGGTGTAAAAGAGTCGATTCAGAGCGGGGTTATTACGTAAAGGCTCCCAAGCCTCATCAACAACCTCATCAATTTTCTCTCCTACTGCCCCTAAAGGATGGTCGCGAGAAGAGGTATCAGCATCTTCAAAATACTCTTCATTCGGTTCAGGAAAGATCTGATGAACTTCAGCCATACAGTTAAGGCTACGGGTACTTACTGTTCAACCCATCAAAGTAAGTTCCTTGTCGTTTAAGAATGCCTTTTTTCCAACGTTTTGGAGTAAATAAAAGTGCTCTTGGATAGTCCTCAAACATCCATCGAACAAAGTTCCTACGTGTCCATTTCGTAGAAGTAGCAATGTTAAGCGCATATCGAGCAGAGCGTTTATGAGAAAGAATTTTTTGCAAGATAAGAGACATGCGGTGGTCAGCATTAAGTTCGGAAGCTACCGAACTTTCATATTTTCTAGCTATTTTTTCAATACTTTCTTCTTTGACTATTGCCTCTCCAGCGAGAATCCCTGTGAGTAATGCTTGCCCTATTCCTTCACCAGTTAATGTGTCTGCGGCAGCAGCGGCATCACCAACAAATAAAACAGGTCCGTGAGAAAGAGGCATAGAGGTAATACGGGCAGGAATAGGCCAAGCTGTATAACGACCGTCTGGCTCAAAATTTCTTCCAAGAACTTCCCTTATCTTCGGTCTTTGTAGCAGTTCTTTCCATATTTTCCCAGTCTCACTTATCGGTATTTGGCCATCACGAAGAACACCAAACCCCACGTTTGCTCGCCCTTCATCTAAAGGGAAACTCCACACGTAGCCAGGAAGTAAATCCGGCTCGAACCATACATGGAGAGTTTTCGCCTCTGAGCCAACATTTTTGAAGTATTGGCGAAATGCATGCCATTCTCCCCGGTAGTTGTTAACCGATAAGCCCAAAAGACGTCGAGTGGGCGACCACATTCCATCAGCGGCTATTACTGACTTTGCCTCTACGAGTCCCAGACCATCAATCTCTATTTGTGGCCTCTTTGATTGAACGTTTATGGATTTCAGCCCATGGCCTTGAAAAATAGAAACTCCGTTGCTTTGAGCGAGGTCTATTAGGGATTGGTCGTAGTCAACGCGAGGAACCACCGCAGCATAAAGACCAGTTCCGTCAGGGAGACTGCAAGTGGCAGAACGGCTGCCCTCCCAATGAAGAGTTGCTTTATTAATATTTTTCCACTGATTTATCGCAAGAGGAGAAAGGCCAAGATGTTCGCTTAGGCGCAAAGCGAGAGTTGTGAGGCCATCCCCGCAACATTTATCTCTAGGAAACTCAGACTTATCAAATATCGCGACTGACTGTCCAGATTTAGCGAGGGTTATAGCAGCAGCAGAGCCAGCAGGCCCTCCGCCGATTATTGCAACATCAAAATTCATCAGAGCAAAGGCTAATACCTATTGCAATTAATTTGCTTCTGTGG